>NZ_MQTZ01000031.1 GCF_001939115.1 Leptolyngbya sp. 'hensonii'
ACCAATGGTATTATCCGGCAACAAACAGGACGGTGGCATCGACGGCAAAACAAGTTTGGCAAGGTGTGGGAGCAAACGAAGGTGACTACACGATTGGTTGTCAGTTATTTCAATTGGATTTGGCGGCATAGCCGATTCAAAACAACTGCGGCTCAACGAGCAAACTTGGCAGCAGAGCCTTGGACTTGGCAAGACTTCGCAACTTATCCAACAATTATTTGATGCACAACCGCCTGAGGCAATCCGTCCGGTCAGGAATGAACATTTGTAATTTACCCGTCTTTTCTGAAACAATTAATACATTTCTTCACGAAATCATCTCGTATTTTTACTGGGCTTAAGGGCCGCCAAGTGCATGAGAGAACCTGCCTTCTCTTATGGGACACTGGTTGATGCATGTTATGGCCAGATAGGAGTAGCGTTGTATGGTTGGAGCGATCATTCCATCTAGACGACACCGCAAACGATTCATTCGCTGGCTCCTGAAAGACGATCGCGCCAGCAAGGAAGGCAGCCATCCCAAACATCCCTGGTGGCAGGTCATGTGTCTCACTGGCGTCGATTACTTCTCGACCCTGGGATATCAGCCAGGAATTGCAGCCCTGGCCGCAGGGGCACTCTCTCCCATCGCAACCCTGATTTTGATTCTACTCACCCTGCTGGGTGCATTACCGATTTATCGCCAGGTGGCCGTAACCAGTCCCCATGGGGAGGGATCGATCGCCATGCTCGAACATCTCCTATCCTGGTGGCAGGGCAAGCTGTTTGTGCTCTGCCTTCTGGGGTTTGTGGCTACCGACTTCATCATTACTATCACCCTTTCGGCAGCAGATGCGACTGCCCACATCATTGAAAATCCCCTGGTGCCAGGTTTTCTACATGACCAGCCGATCGGCATCACCCTCGTCCTGATTGCCTTGCTCGGGGCGGTGTTTTTGAAAGGGTTTCGAGAAGCGATCGGGCTGGCCGTTTTCCTGGTTGCAACCTACCTTCTGCTGAATCTCGTGACGATTGGCGTTGCGTTCCAACACATTCTGGAGCATCCGAGGGCCATTACAGACTGGCAGGTCGTCCTGTTCAGCAACCACAGTAATCCCCTGGTACTTTTGGGAATTTCAGCCCTGCTCTTTCCCAAACTGGCTCTGGGATTATCCGGCTTTGAAACAGGTGTAGCCGTCATGCCCCTGGTCCAGGGACGCTCCAGCGATACGGAAGAGCATCCCCACGGGCGGATTCGCAATACTTACAAGTTGCTGACAACAGCCGCCCTCGTGATGAGCTTTTTCCTGCTCACCAGCAGTCTGGCCACAACGTTGCTGATTCCGGCAGAAGAATTTCAACCTGGGGGAAAAGCGAATGGCAGGGCTCTGGCTTACCTGGCCCATCTTTATTTAGGCAATGGCTTTGGATCTCTGTACGATTTGAGTACCATTTCCATTCTGTGGTTCGCCGGTGCGTCGGCCATGGCCGGATTGCTCAATATCGTCCCACGCTATTTACCCCGGTACGGGATGGCCCCCAACTGGGCCAGGGCAGTCCGACCACTGGTACTGGTTTACACGGGCATCGCCTTTGCCGTCACCATTCTCTTCAAAGCCAATGTGGAAGCTCAGGGGGGAGCCTACGCCACAGGGGTGTTGGTGTTAATGAGCTCTGCCGCCTTTGCCGTCACCCTATCAGCCCGCTACCGTCGATCGCGACGCAGCACCCTGATTTTTGGCCTGATTACCGCCGTGTTTCTCTACACCATGATCGTCAATATTATTGAAAGACCAGATGGGGTCAAGATTGCCGCCTTCTTCATTGGCACCATCATTGCCACCTCTCTGGTTTCACGGGTCTGGCGTTCGACCGAAATTCGGGCTGAGAAAATCGAAATGGACGAAACAGCCCGTCGCCTGATTGCGGAAGAAAGTGACCATACTATCCGCTTAATTGCCCACCGCAGAAGAGGGGGAAGCGAATGGGAATATCTCTCGAAAGAACAGGAAGTGCGGGACGATAACCATATTCCCTTCTCGGATCCGGTGATCTTCCTGGAAATTCAGGTTTCTGATGCGTCAGAATTCTTCGAAACCATTCGAGTGGAAGGGGTGCGGATCGGTCCTTACCGAATTCTCCGGGCCCAAAGCGCCGCAGTCCCCAATGCCATTGCCGCAATCCTGCTCTATATCCGCGATGAAACGAGAAAACTGCCTCACGCTTACTTTGGCTGGGCAGAAGGCAATCCTGTCCAATATTTACTGCGCTTCCTCCTGTTTGGCGAAGGAGACACCGCTGTAGTGACCCGCGAAGTACTGCGAAGAGCCGAGAAAAATCCCGAAAAACGGCCGGCCATCCACGTTGGGGGTTAATTTTACCGATTGGGGATTTCCACCGTAAAACAGGTCTGATTCGATCGGCTTTCCACCTGAATCGTACCGCCCAGATGTTCAGTCAGTTTTTTAACGAGGGCCAATCCTAATCCCGTTCCCCCTTGCTTCCAGCGATCGATACCCGGAACGCGGTAAAACTTCTCAAAAATGCGGGTCAGTTCAGGGGCAGGAATTTCCACGCCTGAATTACACACCCTGATTTGGAGACAGGGATCAACAAATGTCTCCGGGGCATAGGAGACAGCCAGGGAAATCGTTTCACCGGGAGGGGTGTACTTACAGGCATTGTTGAGCAGTTCTACCACAATCCGGCTCAGACAGGCAGAGTCTGATGTTAGGGGCAGCAAGTCAGGCTGAAGATGGACCTGAAGCAGTTGTTGCCGACTTTGCACCCGCTCCTGGAAGGGCTCCATCAGGTTGGCCAGCCATTCTGGCAGCTCGATCGTCTCCAACTCCAGCGTTTTGGTGCCAGAGGCAAGGCGCTGCAGATCCAGCAGATCATTAATTAGCTCTGCCTCTCTGGTGCATTCGGTCTGCAGGATCTTCAGATACTGTTCCCGCCGCTCTTCGACCGGAACCATTCTGAGCATGTGAATCGCCATCTTCATGTTGGCGATCGGGGTGCGCAACTCATGGGAAACGGTGCTGAGAAAATCGTCCTTGAGCTGGTTCAGTTCCTCTAGGGCTCTGACCTGAACCTGAGAAGCCTGGTACAAGCGGGCCTGGCGAATCGCGATCGCACATTGATTCGCCACCTGGAACACCAGACGAATATCGGATTCCTGAAAAATCTCTACATGAGACCGGAAGAGCCTGAGATGCCCCAGAACTCCCTGATCATCCGTAATCGGACAGGCAAGAATAGTTCTCGATTGCCAGGGCTGATTGGACAGGGCAGAGGCAAACTCACAAAATTGCAGATGCTGACCCTTGAGTAATTGCAGGTAAATATCAGAAAAATAGGCCACGGGCAGCATGTCTGGATGAGCGGCTGGGCCAGCGGCCATATAGGAGTGTGCCACAACAACAGTGTCCTGATCTAGATCAAACAGGGCCGTATCACATCCATATACCTCTAAGCCCTGCACCAGTTCCTCCACAGCCGTTTGCAAGATCTGGTTCTCATCCAGACTATCCCGGACTTTATCCGTAATTCGCTTGAGCATCGCTTCATACTGTAAGGCGCGTTTCAGTTGACTTGTTCGTTCCTCCACCTGCTGTTCCAGAATCGTATTCAACCGCTGCTCATGGCGGTATAGTTCGGATTGGTAAATGGCGATCGCCGCCTGAATGGCCAGTTGCTTCAGAAAGTCAATCTCTGACGCCTCCCAATCACGCGGACTTTGACAATGCTGGGCCACCAGCAATCCCCACAGACTATCCCCCTGCACGATCGGAACCACCAGATTGGCCCGCACCTGCAGGTCTTTGAGCAGGGTTATATGGCATTCCGCCAGTCCAGCCTGGTCAATGTCCGAGATGGCTTGAATGCGTCCCTGTTTATAGGTAATCCCTTGAGTTTCGACAAAATAGCTATCAATAATCTGGCGGCCCAAAATCGATTGCCACCCCTCCGCCACAGATTCGACCACGACAGTCCCACTCCAATCCATCTGGAACTGATACACAATCACCCGATCGGTCTGGAGGAACTGCCGCACCTCCGCCACCGTGGTATTCAGGATTTCTTCCAGTTCCAGAGAGGCATGAATTCTCAGGGCGATCGCCACTGGACAATCAACGTCCAGGGCAAATTAGCACCAACCCGCGACTCTTTAACGAAGAAGGAGTTGGTCCATTGCACCATCACCAGATGGCTCCCCTGGGTAGGCAACCAGTGATAAGCCTGGGGAGCAAGAGCATACACCTCACCATCACGACGCCAATCAAAACGAGTCATTCCGATCCGGTCCGGTTGGGTACTGGCGGCAACCGTTCCTTGTGGATCAAGCAAGGTAATCTGCAATTTCTGCCCCCCAACGTTGGACTGCAATAATTTTGCAATCTGATCTAAATCAATCTCCCCCAGGATGGCACCGATCAGTTTCCCAGACTGAACAATCGGCATACCCAGAATAACTGTAGGAGAAGACTGTTGACCCGATGGGAGCAGGACTTTGGAAAGGTAGGGTTGCCAGGACTGTCTGATTTTTTGAAAATACTGATCGTCATTCCACGCTGAACCTGGCTTTTGTGGGCTTTCTTGTTCTGGATTTAAGACCCTTTTACCAGCCTCATCCAGCAGATAAATTTGCCGAAAATCGGGGAAAGCCTGTCGAGTAAAGTTAAGACTCTGATGTAACGTTTCAGACTGAATCGATTCGATCGCTGCAATATTGGCCAATTCGCCGATCGCGGTCAACCGCCGTTCGTACCAGGTGCGCACCTCTACCGTCAGATACCGGGAGGCATCATTCAAATCTGACTGGGCAGTTGCTTTAATGTCATCCACCACCTGATGGCTGGCCAGCACAATGATCATCAGAGTCGGAAAGGAGACAAAGGCGACCAGCAGGTTAAACAAGGTTTGTTGCAGGGACAGGGTATTGATGACAGGGGGCCGTGCCACCCAGCGATGGATCGGCAAACTGGTTAAGAGCAAGCTAGCTGCCAGGGCGTTGAAAACCCCATTGACAGGCTGTTTCATCAAAATAATGCGGAACTGGGTCGGATCAACCTGCAGAATTATGGCGTAGAACAGCCAGACCAGTGGCATACCTATCACCAACCAGAAAATCGCATCCAGCAGGACGATGTTATTGGGCTGCCGTTTTTGAAACAACCAGCCCACCACCAATGCTTCCAGGGTGAACGTGATCGTGGTATAGGGATGATGCCAGATCATATAGGTGCAACTTCCAGCAATCAACCCGGCCAGGGTTCCCCAACCAACGCCGTACAAACAAACGACAATCCAAACTGCGATCGAACCCAGCAAAAAGTCAATATCAAAAAATAAGGTCCAGCGAAAATAATTACCCAGAAAACCAGCCACAATCAGGAGAAGCAATCCCAGGACGGATCTTGCAGAAGGTCCTAAACAGAAGGCATTAATTTTCGCAAAACTTATAACAGGCATTTTTGATGACATGCTTTTTAACCAAGGGTTCCTGTTTCAGAACTTTTGTCTATCCCGATCGTTCAGCCCAGTGATCCCGACCCAGCCTTCTCGCATGGGGAAAGTCAAGTCTATCGAATTCACGATGCCCACATAGGAATGAGAATTAAATAACACCGATAAACTCCTGATTGCCCTCACCCCCCTGCCCCCTCTCCCATCGGGAGAGGGGGAGGGGTTGGGGGTTGGGGGTGAGGGCTGAAAATTTCGGAGTTATTAAATCCACGATCCATAGAATGCCCTGGATTTAATCGTGCTACTGCAAATACGGCAAACGACCGCTTTTTGATCCTGACTGAACCAAGCCTGACTCTCAGAATTTTGTTGCAAAAGCGTAATAAAAGCTGAAATTGCTGTCCGTTCAGGCCAAAACTGTGGGGACATTACGGTTCCTGGCATGAGATCGTTTCCCCTCATTTTTTGCAGCCTGATCATGGTGCCGGTCTGGACTGCCCCCGGCCTGACCCAGGAGCAAAATGGCATCAAATACTATCAGGACTATCAGTCCGTCCTGTTGCCTGGAGCTTCCGGCTCCTCCCTGACTCCCGTTAATTTTCCGATCGAGGTACCGATCGTCCCGGCAGAGCCGGTCCCAGAGTCCCCTGCCGATCCACAGGACCTCGTAACCGTCGTCTCCGAGGTACAGATTACAGGCCTGGACCCGGATTTGCAGCAAATTGTCCGCCAGACGATTCGGACCCAAACAGGGGGGGAAACAAGTCAGAGCCTGATCCGCCGGGATGTGGCGGCCCTCCTGAATACCGGCCTGTTGGCTCAGGTGAACGTGATCACCCGGCCCACGGTACAGGGGTTGAGTGTGACCTACGAAGTAACCCCGATCGTCCTGCGATCGATCCAGATCACCGGAGCGGAAGTCCTGCCGCAGGAAGTCGCCACCACCGCCTTTCAGTCCCAGTTTGGGCAGGCGATCCGTCCAGGGAACCTGAACCAGGCCGCCCAGCAGATCAACCAGTGGTACCGCCAGCAGGGATATCCAGTGGCGCGAGTCTTTGCCCTGCAAACCGAACGATCGGGCCTCATTACCCTGGTCGTGGCTGAGGGGCGCATCGAAGCGGTGGGGATTCGGTTCCTCAACCGGGAAGGGCAGGCTGTAGATGGGAAGGGTCAGCCCTTCCAGGGACAGACCCAGACCGATTTTCTGCGCCGGGAACTGCAACTCCAACCGGGCCAAATTCTGAGCAACGATCGACTGCAAAAGGATATTCAACACCTGAAACAACTGGGCCTGTTCGATCGAGTCGGGGTAGCCCTCAGCGGCGAGGCCGATCGGGTCACCGTCACCTATGAGCTAGTCGAAGCCGACCCCAACAGTTTCATTCCCGGTGGGGGGGTTGATGATGTCAGCGGCATTTACGGCTCCCTCACCTACATCAACCGCAATATCGCTGGCGTGGGCCAGACCCTTGCCCTCACCCTGCAGATTGGCCAGCGGAACATCCAATACAATGGCAGCTTTACCAGCCCCTATCGCCGGGGCAATCCCGATATGCCCGGTTATCGGATCGAGGGCTACAACCGATCGAGTCTTTCCCCCATCTTTGACGACAAAATTCGGCTGGCCAATGGGGACCCAGTGCAGGTAAACCAGATTGGCGGCGGCATCACCTTCGATCGCCCGATCGGAGATTGGCAAGGCTTCCTAGGGCTGAACTACACCCGCTATCGGTTGCAGGACGGGTCCGATCGCAACTTTGCCAGCGATGCCCAGGGCAATCCCCTCACCCTCAGTGGCACCGGCATTGACGACTTGAGCACCATCCTGATCGCCGCCCAGCGGGACCAGCGCAACGACAGCCTGAATCCCACCGACGGGTCTTTTGTCCGGTTCAGCAGCGAACAATCGCTCCCGATCGGCCTCGGTACTATTCTCTCCAACCGTCTCCAGGCCAGCTACAGCCAGTATTTTCCCCTGCGTCTGCTGACCCAGGAAAACCTGCCAGAGGTGCTGGCCTACAATTTGCAAGCTGGAACCACGATCGGCGATCTGCCCCCCTACCGTGCCTTTCCCCTGGGCGGACCCGAATCCGTCCGGGGCTACGATTACGGTCAGGTGGGATCCGGTCGCAGTTACGTCCTGGCCTCCGTCGAATATCGCCTGCCCCTCTTGACCCTGCCCTTCTTGGAATGGCCCTTGATGGGGGTATTCTTCACCGACTTCGCCTCCGATCTGGGGTCAGGCAATGCGGTGCCGGGGCAACCAGCCCTGACCCGCAACAAACCAGGGAGCGGTTTCGGTTATGGCACGGGGTTAAGGTTTCTGTCGCCCCTGGGGGTGTTGCGACTGGATTTTGGCATCAGCGATCGAGGCGACACCCGCATTAACTTCGGCTTCGGCCAGCGATTTTAGCCCAGAACTGGAGTGGGCAATTCCCTTTGGCGAGCAGACCAGACCCACCCCGACACCAGGTCCTCCCTCACGCCCAGGCTTCAGAAACACCTCCCTCACGCCCAGGCTCTGCCTGGGTTGCAACGCCTCTGCTGGCTGAAAGGAGAGATGGCATAGAATTTATGTACTATTAAGGGGTCCGTTTTCCTCTGCCTGCATGAGTCCATCCCGTACCGACCAGGACAGCCCCTGGAAAACTATCCTTGAACAGCACTTCCAGGATTGCCTCCACTTCTTCTTCCCCACCGTCCAACAGGCGATCGATGGGTCCAGGCCCTACGAATTCCTCGATAAGGAGTTAGAACGAATTACCCGTGAAGCTGTAGTCGGTCGTCGTTACGCAGACAAACTTGCCAAAGTCTGGCTCACCACTGGGGAAGAAATTTGGATACTTCTGCACATCGAAATTCAGGCCAAACGAGAAGCCAACTTTGCCCAGCGCATGAGCACCTACTACCACCGCATCGTCGATCGCTACGATCGGCCTGTGATCAGCATGGCCATTCTCTGTGATGCCAGCCCTTCCTGGCGACCCACTGAATATGTGCGAGAAATTCTGGGTTGTCGAATGGAGTTTACTTTTCTAACAGTCAAGCTGCTAGACTATCGTTCCCGATGGAGCGAGCTGGAAACCAGCAGGAATCCCTTTGCAACGGTGGTAATGACCCACCTAAAGCTACAGGAAACCCGCAAAGACAAACTGGAGCGAAAGCGGTGGAAGATTCGCCTGATTCAAGACCTCTACGACAAGGGCTATGGGCAACAGGCGGCCATCAACCTGCTGCTATTCATTGATTGGTTGTTAAAATTACCTAAAGAGTTAGAACAGGAAGTCTGGCAAGCCATTGAGGTTTATGAGCAGGAGAGAGCCATGCCCTATGTGAGTAATTTTGAACGAATTGGAATGGAGAAGGGGCTGCAGAAGGGGTTGCAGCAGGGGTTGCAGCAGGGGTTGCAGCAGGGGTTGCAGCAGGGGTTGCAGCAGGGGTTGCAAGAGGGGCTGCAAGAGGGGCTGCAAGAGGGGCTGCAAGAGGGGCTGCAAGCAGGTGCCCAAAGTCAGGCGTATCGGTCCCTCCTGCAGGTGCTTCAACATCGATTTCAGGTGGTTCCCACTGAACTCCAGAGTCAGCTTGAGCAACTGACGATCGCCCAGTTAGAAGCGGCCCTGATAGTTGCCTTGACTGTCGAATCCCTGGAAGCCTTTCCTGCCAGCATTCTTACCACAGCACCAGAACCAGATGCATCTAGTGGTAAGTCAATCAATGATTGACGGGCAGCCAAAATCCAGGTTGTTGATTGGGGTTAAATTTTGCGGGTCTTCGACCCGTCAAAATTTTGGCAACAATATACTTGGCACACCAATCCCTTTCCCCTCATCCCCCACCCCCTTCTCCCACAATGGGGAGAAGGGGCATTAACGCTTAATTTCTCCCCTCTCCCGCTCTGGGAGAGGGGCCGGGGGTGAGGGCAGTGTTGGTGCATGAAGTATATTAATGCCAAAATTTTCCTGACGGAACACTAGTTCTCCCCCTTGAAAAGGGCTACCGTGTACGCAAATCTTGGTAGCCAAGCACAGACCCTGGATTTACCCCCCGTAATGGCTAACAACAAGACCTGTAGGGGAACCCACCTCACCCCTACGGGCTTCATCCTCCCCAAAGGGGATCAACCCCCCGATGGCCCCAAAAAAATTTTTGGCGCTTCGCGCCAGCCAGAAGGGTAAAGAAACAAGCGTAAAGGGCAAAATAGCTAAAGTATAAAGCGCTACCGAACAGCCCTGGGGAAACGACTCACAACACGAAAACCGATGACGTCGTCGCGATCGTCCGGCGCATGATGAAGGCGAATCGCAGAGCGGCAATGCCACGGATAGGGGTTCCAAGAACCACCTCGAAAGACTCTCTCAGAGCCGATTTCAAGTGTTTCCCAGGGGGTATTTCCATCTAATTTGAGGGCGTCTGGTTTCTCTGTGTAGTCCCCATGGTAGTGGTCCGCACACCACTCCCAGACATTCCCGTGCAGGTCGTAAAGACCAAAGGCATTAGCCGGGAAACTGCCAACAGGGGTTGTTTCCTGTCGATAAATTCCCTTGGGTCCCCGGCCATAGACATAGCGACCATCGTAGTTCACTAAATCAGTGGTGATCGTCTCCCCAAAGTGGAAGGGACTAGTGGTTCCAGCCCGGCAGGCATATTCCCACTCAGCCTCCGTGGGCAGGCCGTACTCCCGGCCCGTTTTTTTGCATAGACGGGCACAGAACTCCATGGCGTCTTCCCAGGAGACTTGCTCCACTGGACGATTCTCATTCTGAGAGGCTTCGCCAACGTCCCCTTTGAAGTGGGAAGGGTCAGGATCGAGTTCTCGCTGTTCCAGAGGTAGAGCCGCCACCGATCGCCACTGGGCCTGAGTGACGGGATACATGCCCAGGCAGAAGCGGTTCAGGGTCACATCATGCTGCGGTCCTTCATCACTTTGACGATCGAGTTCATCATCGGGGGAACCCATCCGGAAGGTGCCAGCAGGGATTTCCACCAGCTTGAGCAGAATCCCCTGGCCCAGGTCTTCAGCATAGTAGCGGCGGCGCTGCTCCTGATAGTGGATGTTGATGCGATATTTGATATTGGAATCAGTCACCATAAAAGCCGAAAAATGGGACATGAATTGGGTTGGGTTGGGCAACGGTTCGGTAACACCTACTAAGCTGACCAACCCGGTTGATTTTCGGATGCCGTCACCGACATCACCGGAACAGGTCTGGGCTCTTCTCTGACACACCTGACAGATTCCCATCTGCCAGTTCTGGTACCGAAGAGTTCTGGGGAAACGACTCACAACACGAAAACCGATGTTGTTGTTGCGATCGTCCGGCGCATTATGATTGCGAATCGCAGAGCGGCAATTCCTCGGATTGTTGTTCCAGGAACCACCCCGCAAGGTCCGGAAGTGCCTGTCCCGTCTTCACCCCCTTGTCAAATCAAGTGAGGTGAATATCTGCTGGCGCAATTGCCAGGTATCACCATGCTGGAGGTGAGCGTCCCAGCTTTGCAGGGATTGCATCAGTTCTTTGAGCGAGATTTGCCCGATCGTATAGGCAGCCTGCAATCGTCGCAACCGTCTTCTACCCCGCCGCAGGTTCTCAATGCGAACTCGAATCCGATCTGGCAAAATCCGAAAACCGAGAAAATTAGCCCCATGACGGGTTTCGAACAACTGACTCTTGACGGGATGGACTTTCAACCGCATCGCGGCCAGGCACTCGTCGATCGCCTGTTGAGCTTCTTTCAGAAAACCCCAGTCATCAGAAAACAGGGCGAAATCATCGACATAGCGGACATACTTTTTGACCCGCAGCTTGCCTTTGACAAACTGGTCAAAGCCATTCAGATACCAGTTGGCAAAGAACTGACTGGTGAGGTTGCCGATCGGTAGGCCCCGTCGCCTCTCTAACGGAGTCAGGATATCATCTCCAGGGAAATGGAAGACGGCCAGGGGCTGTTCGTTACTGTTGTCGATGATGGTATCGATCAGCCAGAGGGTTTCCTGACACTTGATTTTCTGGCGAATGATGATCTTGAGAATCTGGTGATCAATACTGGGGAAATATTTCTGAATATCACACTGCAAGACGTAGCGGCTGGAGCGGGCAAATCGGGTGAAGCGATCGAGGGCGCGATGAGTGCCCTTACCGATCCGGTTGGCGTAGGAATCATAGATGAAGCTGGGTTCCACCAGGGGCACAATGATGTTACAGAGGGCGTGATGCACCACTCGATCGCGATAAGGGGCAGCGGAAATCAAGCGCTTTTTCGGCTCTACAATTTCAAAAGTACGATAAGCTCCAGGCTGATAGGTTTGGGTGCGTAATTCCTCTTGCAATTGGAGCAGTTCTGACTCTCGATTGTAATTGAACGCCAAAACATTCGCTCGATAGCGCTTCCCTCGCTGGGCTTTTTTAGCAGCATCGAGCAGGTTAGCAAATTGGGTGATCTGGGACCACAGATCCCGAAACCGTTTCATGAGTGCTTCCGCTGTTGCTTGATCCATCCTCCCAGTTCACAGCCGATCGCGTCGATAGCTTTGCCGACATACTCGTAGCGATCGAGGGACAGTTCTTCAAAATCCAGGAGGAGGCGGGTCTGATGACGCAGGATGTCGAGGTTACTATTCAGCCCTTCCAGGCGAGGCAGCTTGTGGCGTTCGTAGCGGGCTTTGATTAAGTTATCCAGCAGGTCGTAGAGCCCCCTGATAATGCGATCGCCCAGCAAGAAGCGATGCTGACGGGGCAGGCGGTTGAGGATGGGCACGTACCATCGAATCAAATCGTAAGTGTGTTGGATAACGGGTAGCTCATGCATGCATCACTGAATAGGACGGATCAGGCTTACTAGAATTACATAGATGTCGTCTATTGTCGAGATGATTGACTTGGGTCACAAACCCACCTTGGCCCTGCGGGCCACCCTTCCCAGGATGGGATGAGCACTGTTGATCCACGCAAGTTATGATCAGACTAAAAACCAGAGCCATTGTTATGCCAGCTACTGACATCGGAGCATTCATTGTCAAATTACCAGACACTTTAGGAGGGCGTCCGCACATTGCAGGAAGCAGAGTCTCTGTGCAGCGTGTTGCGGCCTGGTACAAGAGGGGATTGAATGCTGAGGAAATTGCCGATCGGATGGGTAATATTACTCTGGTTCAAGTCTATGCTGCCTTAACCTATTACCACGCTAATCAACCAGAGATTGAAGCCTATCTTGCGGCTGAAAAATTGAGTTATGAACAGCTATCTAAAACAATGGGATAAGCTGCATGGGTTCTATTCGACTGTTTATTGACGAGGACTCGATGGATCAGCGATTCATCAAGTCTCTAGAGGCAAGAGGCGTTGATGTGACAACTGTAGGCAAAGTTCGAACACTCGGCTTTAGTGATGAGGAGCAATTAATCCTAGCAACTGAACAGCATCGGGTTTTGTATACCTTTAATGTTGGCGATTTCTGTCAACTACATCACAAATATCTGACAGAAGGATGGACACACAGTGGAATTATAATTTCCTCACAGGATTATTCTATTGGGGAGCAACTGCGTCGGGTGCTCAAACTAATAGGAAATAAGTCTGCTGAGGATATGGTGAATCAATTAGTATTTCTGAGCGCATACAGTGGGGAGCCATGACTTGATGGCTTCGGTCAAGCAGGACCAGGTTGTGACGAGGGGAGATGCCAGTTGCAGAATCAGATTTCGATAGGCTTCACTCGACCGAAACCATTATCCCTGTTCCACAGGTCTATAGCTTTACCCCATTTTGCAGATGATTAGCCGATTATTAACAATCCCTAAACAGACCCATCCCTTAGTTATTCTGATGAGAGGAATTTTGCAGAACCAGGAGTCATGGGAACAAAAATCTGGCAGTTCATCAAAACCATCGTTGGTAAAGAAACGATCGTTAAAGGCGTTGAAACTACCAACGCAGTTCTGGGTTTGGCAGAAAAGCTCAAGAGCGAAGGCCCCAAGGTGCAGCAACTGGCTCCCTACGTCAGCCAGATCAATTCCCTGCTGGATGTCCTCAATTCGCCAATGGCCAAGATTGTCGGCTCCAGCCTGCCCTTTGTAACGATCGCCCTGGGATTGCTGCAGATTTACCGGGAACAGGCCAAAAGGGAACCCACCCTGGTGGAATGTGTCGCCCTGGTCAGTCAGGCAGCCTATCTAGACAGTTTTCAACATGAGATAGCTCAACTTCGCGACAAGCCAAACTTTCAGACCTGGCTGACGCAAATAGGGGAGAAACCAGCCTCCCAGTCATTGCAACAACGGGTCAAACACCTGGCAGACCTGGAACTGGATGACCGAGAAGCCCGTCTGGCCCTGATCTACTTCCATGAATCCCAATTGGCTCAGGCATTTAACCAAAGCCTGCAGGCCCGGATGGTGGAACTGGGTCTGTCGAAAACTGGAGCACAGAAATTAGTCGATCGGGTTGCCCGCAATACCGATCGCTACCTGCTGCCAGCCCTGGCCGAGTCTGGACAAACCGTGCAGGCCATGCTGCATTGGTTTCAGGTCGGGGGACAGACCAACTTTGAGAAGTATTTCAGCATTGATATCTATCTGGATGAGAAAATCAAGCCCCTGCCCCTACTGCCGGTATTTGATGAACCTTTTGCTTTTAAGGATATCTACGTGCCACTACAGGCCCAGCCACTGACCTCCAACGGCGAACGGGATGAAGGCAAGCCAGCCATTGACCTGGAGCAATGGGCCAGGGAATTCCTGCATGATGACGCCCGCAAAAAACGGATCATGTTCATTCAGGGGGGACCAGGTCGGGGCAAGAGTGTCTTCTGTCGCATGTTTGCCCATTGGGTCTGGCAACAGGAATATCCCCGATGGACGCCGATTCTAATTCGCCTGCGGGACGTGCGGACCTTAGAAAAGGACTTTGAAGAAACCCTGCGGCAGGCCGTAGATCGGGACTTTGCCCTGACTGATCCTGGCTGGTTGACAGATCGCAACACCCGCTTTCTGTTTTTGCTGGATGGCTTTGACGAGCTGCTGATGCAGGGGCGAAGCAGTGGGGGGCTGGAAGAGTTTTTGCGGCAGGTGGGCAAATTTCAGGAGAGTTGTGCCGACAACTCCGAAAAAGGGCACCGGGTTCTGATTACGGGTCGAAGCCTATCGTTAAACAGTATCGAGCGAACTATGCCAGCCAACCTGGAGCGAGTGGAAATTGAGCCAATGCAGGCCCAACAGCAGGCCCGCTGGTTTGGTCGTTGGGCACCATTGGTTGGCACGGAAAAGGCCGTGGCATTTCAGCGGTTTTTAGCGGATGACCATTGCCCGGAACGCATTCGGGGCACAGAAATGGAGCCAGGACTGGCCCAGGAACCTCTGCTACTCTACCTGCTGGCCGCCATGCATCGGGACGGCAAGTTGACTATCACCGAGTTTGCCGGGGTGCAGCGGGGGAAAGCCAAGGTTGTGGTGTATGAGAAGACCCTGGATTGGGTGTTGAGTAAGCAGCGCCCAGCAGAACTGCAGCAGGAAATCACCGCATTGCACCAAAACGAGTTACGGCACATTCTGATGGAGGCCGGATTGTGCGTGGTGCAGGCGGGCGGGAAATGTGCCCCCATAACCATGATTGAAGCCCGCTTAAAAGATACTTCAGTCAAAACCCTGTTAGAGCAGGCCCGCCAGCGGCTGGGTGACAATCCCCTTCGCAATGCCCTGGCCACCTTTTATCTGCAACCGGGTCAGGGATTAGAAGGAGCGGTCGAGTTTGCCCACAAGAGCTTTGGCGAGTTTCTCTGTGCCGATCGGATTAGGGAAGCCCTGGAAGACTGGTCCCGTCCAGGGCGACGGGGTGGCTTTGAAACGTCCCAGAGTCAGATGGACTGGGAACTCTATGACCTGCTGGGGGCAACAATCCTCACCCCAGAGATTGTCGAGTATCTGGCGGCCTTGATGGCAGAAAGTACTGAATTGCAGGTTGTAAATTTGTTTCAGCGCTTGCAGGAGTTTTACCGGCGCTGGTGCCAGGGGGAATTCATAGACGGGAATCCTGCCACCTTACCCCAGCAGAAAATGGTGCAGCTCCGGGAGCAACTGAAAGGCATAGAGACCTTAACCGGCCAGCGCCAGGTCAATCTCTATACCGGACTGAATGTTTTGATTCTGCTGCTGGAGCTACACCGCTACGGCCAGAGACAGAAAGCCTCACACAAGGATATCCAATTCTATCCCTGTGGTAAGCCTGCTACTCCAGCGTTTGATCGGAATCGGCTTCTACAAACGATTTACTCCAGCAATGCCCTCAATCCTGGAACATTTTCTAACCTTTGTGGCAATTTTCTCTCCAGCACCAACCTCTCCGGAGCCGACCTCTCTGGAGCCGATCTCTCTGGAGTTAACCTCGACAGCGCCAACCTCTCTGAAGCCAACCTCTCTGGAGCCAACCTTTCCGGAGCCAACCTCGACAGCGCCTACCTCTATAGAGCCAACGTCTCTGGAGCCAACCTTTCCGGAGCCAATCTTTCCGGAGCCAATCTTGATATAGCTAACCTTTCCGGAGCCAACCTCGACAGAGCCAACCTCTATAGAGCCAACCTCTACAGCGCCAACCTTTCCGGAGCCAACCTTTCCGGAGCTAGCCTCTACAG
>NZ_MQTZ01000032.1 GCF_001939115.1 Leptolyngbya sp. 'hensonii'
CTCATTTATGCCCATGTCAATCCCTATGGTGTCTTTCGACTCAACATGACCGAACGGTTACAAATCGAATCCCTTGCCAGCTAACGTCAGCCCTCCTCCGTTTGCAAGTGTTGTTAGCCAGGGTGATCTGTCCCTGGCAACCTGAAAACCTGCGCTTAAGCTCTATAAGACAAACTTATGGAAAAACTTCAAAAATAGGGGACTTTCGTCCTTGGTATTGGCTAATTGCATCTCATGACAGCTTCGCTTCAATAACCCCTAGATAGAGATAACTGGAGTTGATGAACTTCAGATAGAGATAATTGCACTTATCTCTATCTGACTATCCTAAGATTATTTTCGCGGCTCCCCGGAAATATAAGAGTCTCAGGCATAATAGGGATGGTTTGGGAAGCACGGGGTATGGGGCGAGCGCTTAATGAAAATTGCTGGGCGTGCAGTTTGTTGACAGCTGCTGAGGTCAAAACTTCTGAGGAGAAAATAGCAATTTACCAGTGAGATTCACATGAAATCGAATTGCCAGTTACATGGTATCGATGTTCTATGGAGCGGTTTAAAATAGGATCTAGAAGTTGAATTTCAAAACCAACGGAATTTACAATATGTTGCTTAGCTGGTAAGGTTCCGCAGAACAAAGCACTGCCTATGGATAAACTTTTCCCAGCATCGGCATAAGCTTCAATTAGATATTCTGGCTTCTGTAAACTTGCCACAGAGTCTTCTTGGTAAAGGTGTCGTTCTCCATCTTTAACTAGGAAAGAGCGAAGAAGCAGTTGATCCCAATGTCGAGTCAAATCACCGAAATACCAGAGTTTAGATGCCATTGGTTTAGCACATACTTGCTTTGAGTGTAGGATATCTTGACGTTCTAGTGCTCGATCTGTATGGTCTGACCCCACTCCTATCCACAACCCGTCAGGTAGAGTCAAAACGACAATTTCTACTTCGCCCGATGATTGACTTGCATCGACTTTAATAACATTCGTGATGGTAAGTAATTGGGCTGAAACAGAGTAGAAAGACGGGATAGAAGTAGGGCGAGGAATTCCTATTGCTTCTAGTTCAAGGATATGCTGCTCAATTGCTTGGGGGTTGCGACCTGTCCATCCAGCTAGTACTAATTGATCAATAGTTGCTTCTGACAGGAAAACTTGATCGTCTCGATAGCAGGTGAACTGAAGCGTAACGCTGCTGTTCCTGTTCATGCTGCCTCCTTGCAATACCTGTCGATTGCACTGGCAATTCGGGTAATTGCGATGTCTAGAATTTCTGGAGGGTAATTGAGGGCAAAACGCAAAAAGCCTTGCCCGAACTCTCCGCACTTTTCTCCGGGCATAGAAAGTACACCAAAGTTACTCAGTTGTTGGGCGGCATCGGTAGAAGATTGAAAGACTCTTGGAATACCTGCCCAGACAAAGTTGGTTGCCAGATCGGGAGATGAATCAGCCCTAAAGCCCAATTGAGTCAAGCCGGTATTGAGACATTGCCTCCGTGAAATAATCTCTTGGCGAAAGGATTCCAATCCTACACGCCCAGTGATGAGTGGAATCGCTGCTAATTGAGTTGCCACGCATATCCCGTTTTCTGTAGCACTCCAGTGTTCTCGAACTTCCTGCATCCAATGACCTTTGCCCAAAATGCAACCGAGGCGCCAGCCAGCCATCCGAAAGCTTTTGGAAAATGACCATACTTCGAGGGCTGTTTTATCGTAAGTGAGAAAACTTTCAGGCTTCTGATCGGCATAAATGTGTTTGTAGACGCGATCACTAATGACTCTCACATTATTTTTGTGACAGGCATTAGCGATCGCGTGATGATTGATACTAGTAAAGACATATCCTGTTGGGTTATGGGGATCGACATGGATGAAAACTACCAATTCTTGGAAGAAATGATTCAGATCAGCATCTGAACCTCGTATTGCATCTAAAGGGATTGGGCAAGGAATCATTCCAGCAGCTCTGACAATTTGAGGAATACCAAAAAAGCAGGGGTCAAAATACCCAACTTTGCCCTTTGGTTTCCCTAGCACATTTAAGCAAGCTACTAAACTACTCCAGGCTCCACTGGTGATGCAAATGTCGTGAGAAGGCTCAAGACAAACACTATTTTCGCGAGCATAATCTTCTAAGATGGCATGACACAAATCTGGGTGCCCTGTTTTAGGTGAGTAGCGATCTACTTTTGGATCTTTAAGTGCTTTGCACAATTCTTTGCGAAACTTTTCCGGCGCACGATCTTTGGGGTCGCCAATCGCAAGATCAATTGGTTTTCCATTAAGATGTTGAGGTGATTTAGTAAACCAGTTCATGCCAACTCCTTTGCTGTAAATTAAGAAAAAAGGTTGGTAGTCAGTGATTTCCAAGCAATCATTTCAACGGTTGCTTGGAAATGAACTGAAATCAGTGAACGAGCGTAGATAGGTTAATCGACATTTAGAATTTCTATGCCGATCTCCTTGCTGAAAGGGCCGTAGAAAGATTTCTGGGAAATTTAGATGCTTAACGGCTTATGAGAATGGGGGTGCCATCTATGTATTCGAGGTGAATTACTGCATGGGTCATTCTTTCCCAAAGACTAGAGGGTATTCCTGTTCCGTTGATACAGGCAGGAACGTCTTCACATCTGCCGATGTTGCAGAGTAGTTTGGCGACTTGTGAGTGGTAGAGATCTTGAATGAGCAAATCATCTTGTCCTTGGTATGGGGCAGATGTATGGCACATAATGCGTGCACCATCATCCAGGGCGTCTAGGCAAAGGTCTTGTCTTTCAAGCAGAGTTTGAATGATTCTGCCGCCACATACGGTGTCTTCGAGTGCAGGACTTTGGTAAAAGCCTGCTCCAACAATCCAGTAGCGGGTAAACCCTCTTGCTTTGATTGCATCAAGGGTTGATTCAATGTTGGCAAGGCTCACCAAAAAAACTGCTCCAACTTGCAAATCAGCGATCGCAGTTAGTGATTTGGCACCATTCGTTGAGTAGAACTTCAACCACTTACCCACCAATTGATCAGGTTGAATAGAAAGTGGACTATTGTTCAACATACCGCCAGGAATGGGCAAACCGTTTTCCTCACCACCAAAAATCCAGTTCTTATGGGGCAATAGGGGAGGAGTGAGTTCATACTCACCTCCGGTGGGCTTGATGACAAGATGAATTCCCTCACAACCTGCTGCAACTGCAACAGTCATAGTGGTGGTAGCCCGAAGAATGTCAATGCAGAGGATGGCGGTTTGATTGAGAAAATCCCGATCAAGATACTTTGCTTTATCTGTGAATTCTCGTGTTGTTGAAGAACCAAAGCATTGGAAGTCCTTGATAGCCATCGAAACATAAGAATTGGGCGAATCCTTCATGAGCGACTCTCCAAAAAATTGGTGTTTCTGAGGGTAGAAATACTCACGAAAGTGGTATCTCTACCCTATTAGGATTTACTCGATTGCGTCTGCTCCAATGGCGCGTAAAGCAGCTCGAGAAACTTCAATGTCCTGTTCTACGGTGCCTCCTGCTACACCAATGGCTCCCACAAATACACCGTTAAAGCGAATGGGAAATCCCCCGCCCACGTTGGTTAACAAATTGCCTGAAGCCATAGGTAGAGTAATTGCCAGGTCAGCGTTCATCCAACCTGTCGCTCGACGAGTGGAAGCAGCTGTTTGAGCTTTGCGGCGGCAGGTTTCAGCAGAGTGAGGTGTGGCACCATCTCCATGAATGTATGCCACTTCAATCATGAGTGCATTGAAAACCGAGATCGACATAGCCAAGCCTCGATTCTCTCCTTCTGTTAAGGCGGCACGGGCGGCTTCTACAGCTGTAGAAGCCGTAATCAAATCAACACTTCTGGAAGTGGTAGTGATGTGAGTTGTCACCATATTTGATTCCTCTTTGTGTGAATTGGGAACTAACAGAAGAACTCTGTTGTCATTGATTATGCACACTGAGTTGAGAGGTGAAAATACAGTGCAACTTAGTGATTTTGCGTTAGCTTACTTCGAATAGCTAGCTCAAATAGGCTAATCCAAATTAGCGAAATTCAATTGCATTGCACAGTTACCGATTCCCCTGGTTGACTGACAAAAGTTGATTGTGAGGGCTGAAGAGGCTTGCTATAGGGTGGCTTCGACGGTTGGAGGGTTCAAGGGGGAGTCAGCGTTCTAAGCTTAGATACCACTCAAAACCCTGAACGCTGTGAAAAAAACTCCCCTCTCTACGATGCCTTGAATGCTTGGTTGGGTCAATCGGTGCCGTGGAGGCATCGATCCCATCTGACGACTTGTCTATGGATGGTGGTAGCGTTGCTTCAGCGCGGGGAGGTGAGTCTGACGCGGTGGCTGCCCTATGTGCCGTGTCGAGGGGTGCAGGCGCAAAGTAAACAACGCCGATTGAGCCGCTGGCTGCACAACAGTCGTCTGAACGTCCATCGCCTGTATCAGCCCTTGATTCAGGCGGCGTTGGCGGATTGGGCGGAGGACTGTTTGTACCTGAGCCTGGATACCTCGCTGTTTTGGGACGAATATTGCTTAGTGCGGCTAGCGGTGGTGCATCGGGGTCGAGCCTTGCCCGTAGTGTGGCGAGTGCTGAAACACGGCAGTGCCTCGGTCGCCTTCGAGGCGTATCGGGAGATGCTCCATCAAGCCGTGAACCGATTGCCGCTGGGGGTAAAGGTGGTCGTCCTGGCCGACCGGGGCTTCGTCCATACCGACGCCATGACCGCTATTACGGCTGAACTTGGGTGGCATTACCGAATTCGGATTAAGCGCAATACCTGGATTTGGCGGGCGGGTCGCGGGTGGTGCCAATTGAAGGACATTCACCTGCAGCGAGGGGTTATTGAAGCGAAGCTGTCATGAGATGCAATTAGCCAATACCAAGGACGAAAGTCCCCTATTTTTGAAGTTTTTCCATAAGTTTGTCTTATAGAGCTTAAGCGCAGGTTTTCAGGTTGCCAGGGACAGATCACCCTGGCTAACAACACTTGCAAACGGAGGAGGGCTGACGTTAGCTGGCAAGGGATTCGATTTGTAACCGTTCGGTCATGTTGAGTCGAAAGACACCATAGGGATTGACATGGGCATAAATGAGCGGCGTTAAAGCTCTGAGTTCATTGGCTCCCATTTGCTGTATCCAATCCGGTTCAGACAAAACTTGCTGAATAAGCAAGGTATTGATGTAAACCAAACTGACCTGGAGCAGGTGTAAACAAAGCATGGAGATTTCCTTCAACACCACAGGGGCGCAAGTAAAATCACCGCTCTTGCCATAGAAGATGAAGTCATTGGCGCTATTCCAGTTTTCAACRACATTCAAGCCCTCTTGGATCTCCTGACGAATGCGTTCGTCATGCAAGTAACGACATAGAAAGATCGTTTTGATGGCTCTGCCCAGTTCAGCCAAAAAAACGTATGTGGAAAACCAACTTTCACCCGATAGCTAGTTTGGCGATTTTGGGGGTATCGAACCCCACTCAATCGCCGCTCCTATCCCCATCACCGCCAATCGGAGTACCGATGTGGCGGGAGTACCCCGGAGTTTTAGATGGGTCATCAGCAGAATTAACGGAACTTTACAAAAGAGAGGAGATCAAGGTTTTTATTGCGTGGTACCATGCAACAGTAGTTTGTGTGTAGAAACTAGTAAGCCATGAAAGGTCGTAAGCGCACAAAAGGACAGCCTGCGATTCACGATGAATTCAAAGAGCGGTTTAATTTAACCCTCACGCGAACTGGAGTGCAAGGCTTGGATACTTTAGCCGAGTCTTTGGGGTTATCCCGCTCCGAGTTTGTGGAACAAATTGGTCGTGGACTGATACCCATTGTGTCTGATCTGAATCGGGCACAAGCTCTTGATGTACCGAGCGGGAGAGGCTGATTTGGCGGATCACCGATGAGTGCCTGATCACTGCTGTACTCACACAGGCTGACTTCTGCTTGACAGGGATGAGTGCTTAGACTCCTTCCGGCAGAAGAAAAATATATTTTAGGGAGGTTCACCCAAAACGTTAGAACCCCCAACTGTTGGAAGCAGTCAGGGGTTGTACGAAGTAGCCATATATAAGTCACCGATTTGATGGTACACAAGCGGCGAGACAGACTAGGAAACTTTCTTCCGCTATGTGTTGCTCGGTATGTAGCCCGGATATGCCTGGTAAGCAGATCCAATAGCTGCATGACGGCACTTTGCCATGCAAGTAAATCTTAGCATCCTGGGATCGAGTTGAAAATCCCAGAAATGTTTTTTATGGATTTTTCCCTTGCATTACAACAATCTCGGTGACTTTGTTAACTCGCTACAAGCAATAGTCATTCGTGAGGAATCCTTCATGGCAAACTTTCTGCGCTTTTTTCCCCCATGCGATTGCGATCGGCTGGGAGGTGAATCATGATCACCGCACCTGCTCATCGTCCTGTCCCTCAACGCTTTGAGTTTGTTCATGAGTGGGACGATCAATTTCTGCAACTTTTTCCCCATCGAGACGATTATCTCTGGGCAGAGCATCCAGACCCAGGCAAACGCCCTGAGTGGAAGACAGAAAGTCGATACCCCCTGAGCGATCGCACCCTCAAACAGGGGGCATACCTGTTCGGGGTTCGGTTTGGGGCAGTGACCACATACCTCATGCTCGACATCGACATCCGCAGCTATTACCACCCTCAAAAAGATCCCTTCGCGATTTGGCACATGATTGAGGCGTTGGAGCCATTGGGGTTAGTTCAATATGTAGCCGTCACAAGTTCTAGCAGTGGAGGACTGCACCTGTATTTCCCATTTGAGGAAGCCCAGGCATCATGGGCAATCTCCCTGGCCGCCAAAACCCTACTGGAAAATAAAGGCTTCAAGCTTCTGGGTGGACAACTTGAGATTTTTCCCAATCCTAAGCCTTACTCTGACGTTCAAACTAACTATCAGGGACACCGGCTACCCCTTCAGAACGGATCGTATCTGCTGAATGATTCCTGGGAGACCATCCTCACAAATCAGACTGGTTTTGTTCAGCAATGGCACTTTGCAGAGCGGAGAAATGATGTCTCCCGTGACCAGGTAGAACGGGTCATACAGACAGCACGACAAAAAAACTACAGCAGAAAGTTAAAAGCCTCTGGACAGAAATACTACAGCGACCTGTGCAGGGACATCAAAGATGGATTTACAGGTTCAGGGCAGACTCAGCACCTATTTGCCAAGGTCGCTAATCAGGAACGGGTGTTTTATCATGCCCTGCATGGTGGTAGCCCCTTAGAGGGTGAAGCCTTAGCCCATAGAATTGCAGAGGTTGTTCGCTCTCTGCCCGGATTTGGGGAATACTGCGGCCACCAGCACGAGATTGATCAATTGGCTAAAGCCTGGGCAAGGGCAGCCGAGCACCGCTACTATCCCTATGGTTCTAACAAGCCACTAGTGCCACACCCAACCGAGAGCCCTTCAGAACCGAAAGGACCAACTTGGAACGAACAGCAGGCTCAGGAGGCAAGGGAACGGATTAAGCAAGCGATCGCCAATCTACTCGACAAAAATGCCTTACCAGCCCAGGCTACAGCCCGGAGAAAAGCACTCCGAACCTATGGTGTGGGTAATACAACCCTTGATAAAAATCGAGATTTGTGGCACCCAGAAGCCTTCAATCCCTTACCAGAAAAGCAATACCACCCTATCGAGTCAAATTTAGAAGATTCAGCCCCCCCTAAATCCTTACTGGAAGAGCAATACCATCCTATTAAACCCAATAAGCTTTTACCCCTGCCTGCTCCTGCGATATTTTCGCAGGGAGCAGCGGGTAATTCTGTTTTGGCTGTTGGGGGGTCTGGGGGGTTTTCCACAGGTGATCCTTCGCCATCAGAGGTCCAAGCCGTTGAGGCTCCTGAACTTGACCCTCCTGAGCCAGGACCTGGATTGATTCGAGAGATCTTAGGCAAGATTGCGATCAGGAGCCAGCAGGTTAGGCGATTTCCCCGATCGATTCTCCCCCCACCGGATGAAAATTACTTTCGTCAGTTGCGACAGCAGTCTGTAGACAATCACCCTGGTCCAGTCCAGGAAGAATTCGTTCAGCAGGTTCTTGATCTGTCAGGAACTAATCCTTACGCTTCCACGACAAACTGCACTGCCAGCGGGCGAGATGGACCAGTTTTAGAACATATCCCAGAGGGTTGAGATGGCGTGTTATCCAATTCTTTCTGGCTTCCAGGTTCAGTCGAGCGGACTGTTCAGAGTACGCCCCCATTGCCCATTGCTTCTGAAATGGTCGTTGATTTTGCAGATGCAGTTGCTGCCTATGGGCTCCTCAACGTTAGAGTCGCTGAAGCTCCAGCAAAACGGCTGTGCAATCGGAAACAGTCATTTCTGAGCTGGCCCGATCGGTATGCTCCCGGATAAATGCTTCTATCTTCCGCGCATCCCATCCCAGACGGTTTGTATAGCGCTCGATCGCTCCCGCCATGAGATGAACAGGAATGGGATACTTTTGGACTGCTTCCCTGAGTAATTCTGGTTCTTCCAGCCAGGTAGTTAAGTCTGGGCGAATATACCAGTCGGCCTGCTTGGAGTCAAAATCTGGTGGTGGAGCAGTGAAATAAATTGCACTCAACTCATCTTCGACCTGGAGCCAGCCCACTTCTTTAGCAAGGAATAGCCATTCTTCCTCATCGGCATCTAAGAATCGGGCCTTCCTCTGGTCTGATTCCCCTAATGGGTTATATACACCTGTCAGCCATGCCAAAGCATGTTGCTCAGAGTTTTCCTGCTGATCCTGGTTCAAAAAGGTCTCAATCTCCGCTTCAATTTTTGGGTTATGTGCTTGGGAGTTATGTTGAGTTTTTTGAACGCTCTGGGATGCGGGCTTCTGGGAGTTGTGCTGTTTCGATCGTGTGATTCCAAAACCCTGCGCCATCTTAAACCTCGGGGGTGCTCCCACCACAATGCGATAGCACTGGGTGGAGAGAGGAGACAGGAGCGCTGCTCCAGGGCAGTTCAATGCTACCAAAACCAGCAGATTCATAGCTGGAGCAGTGGTAGAATTTTTGTACTGATAGAGTGGACCTGATGCCCACTGCCATATTCTGAACCTTTAAAGGATTGAGCATTCTGGTTATACCTGGATGTTCAAAACGCAGTAAAAATGCATCATGTTGACTTGTAGAGGCTGAGGGGTTGTCCAACCTCTGAAGTAGAAAGCTCTACTCGTTAGAGTAGAAGCTCTAACTCCATCATTTGTGGTTAGTGGTGGGAGTTATCATGAGGCAAAATCACTCCCTCTATATTCTGAGTATAGGAGCAAGACCTTAAATTACGAGCGGGATACGATTTTTGCCATGAATCAAACTCGAATTGCTGTAGCTGCAAGAAAAGGAGGCGTGGGCAAGACGACGATTGCCTGTGGTCTAGCTTCTGTCCTGGCAAGTAGGGGACAGAAGGTTTTGGTCATCGATCTAGATCCTCAGTCCAACGCTGCCTACGTATTGGGCACCAACCCAACGGCACCCGGAACTGCTGACTTTCTCGCCGGGGAGTCTCCGGAACCTTTAAAAGCAGCAGACGGGCTATATGTTCTACCAGGAGGTCCTGACCTGGCTGGGCATACCATCCAATCCCTTGATCCTGAGGATTTAGCGGATGCTGTGAAACCGCTCAATTATGATGTCTTGATCTTTGACTGTCCCCCAGGTGTTGAATACCTGGAGCGGTTGGGATTGGTTGCGGCAGATGTGGCGCTCGTCTGTACAGATGCTCATCCCCTGGCAGTCATCGGTGCGGGCCGGGTACTCAATGAGTTAAAACTCCGCCAGCAGAAGGGACGACGGGGTGCAAAACGGTGGGCACTTGCCCTCAGCCGGATTGACCTGCGACGCTCGATGGATCAGACCCTTGACCAGCAGTTGGCGACAGCCTACCCATCTATCAAACGGTTAATCGTACATCAAGACTCTGCCTTGGCATGGGCAGGAGCAGAGCGATCTCCGCTCATGCAGTACGATTCAAATTGTAAAGGGGCGAAAGATTTGCAGGCGATCGCGGACTGGATAATAGATGGTTAGAAAACGGGGCAATAGTGCAGCCTTATTTGCCGAAGCAACTTCTACGGCAGAGGCGATTCATGAGCAGGACCAGGCAGTAGCCGCCAGGGTTGAGCAGGAACGGGCACAAAAAACAAAGATCCCCTTTGATCAGATTAAGCTCAGAAAGCATGATACCCGCCCACTGCGTCCTGAGCATGTTGCTGACCTGGCAGAGTCGATCGCGGTATTGGGGCTGATTGAGCCGCTGGTCGTTGATTCCAAAGGAGTTTTACTCGCTGGCGCACATCGGCACGCTGCAATCCAGCTTCTTGAAGAGACGAACCCAGAAATTTACAAACAGCTATTTCCAGATAACCTGATCCAGGTTCACATGCTGACGTTTGACGCAGAGCAAGAACCTGAGTGGGCACTTCAGATCGAGCTGGCCGAAAACGAAAAACGAGTCAACTATACCCGTGACCAGATTGAACGCCTTGCCGATCGCTTACGCTCCCTAAATTATCGAGATTTCCGGGGGCGTCCGAAGGAAGGGGAGAAGGCATTGGGGCCAGCGCTGGCAGTGGCGATTGGAGTCTCCACCCGTTACGTTCGTAAGGTCTTGAGCGACCAGAAACGAGAGCTGACGGAAGAGACTGGAAAAAATAGGAACTCAGATCCTATTTTCCAAAAGTTGAAGCTGCTGAAGAAGATTGAGGCTGCTTTGGCAGAGCTGGCAGAGCTGCCAGAATCCATTCAGCCAGGTCGTTCAGAAAAGGCACTTTTGAAGACACAGGCTAATTTCCTGGCAAGTGTTACAGGAGCGATCGAGGAAATAAAAGCGACCCTCAAACCCTGAGTCAGTAAACGCCCATATTTCAACAGTGCCCTATGGGTCAAGAGCCATCCCTATCCCCCTCCAGTTCAGTTGCTGCGGCATCTACTTCCAGTTCCAATTGCTCCACCGTGGGCATAATTCCCTGGAGCTGATCTGGAATCGTGGAACCGATTTTGTGAGTCGAAACCCCGATCGGCTGGGTCATGCCCTGGAGAGCTAGCTCAGCGACCGTCTTCTTCTTCGACTTGCAAAGGATGATGCCGATCGTGGGCTGGTCATCTGGATGACGGAGCAACAGGTTTACTGCCGAAACATAGAAGTTCATTTTCCCGGAGTATTCTGGCTTGAATTCAGTCATCTTCAAGTCAATGACCACATAGCAACGCAACCGCAGATGGTAGAACAGCAAATCAATGAAATACTCTTCACCATCGACTTCCAGACGATACTGGCTGCCCACAAATGAAAAACCTGTTCCCAGTTCCAGCAGGAAATCCCGGATGCGGGATACCAGGGCACGTTCCAGATCGCGCTCCTGAGCTTCCTTCTCCAGAGTTAAAAAGTCGAAATTATAGGGGTCTTTCAATAACTGCTGGGCCAAATCTGATTGGGGCTTCGGCAAAGTGCTTTCAAAATTGGTGATAGCCCCACCCTGGCGATGATACAGTCCCGTTTCGATCTGCATCTCCAGGACAGCTCGACTCCAGCCATTGGAGATCGTCTCGTGAACGTACCAAATTCGCTGCTCCAGGTCTTTCACCCGGTCCAACAATACACAGTGATGACGCCATGGAATTTGTCCACCAACCTGGTGGACAAATTGGTTATCGGGATAAGCTTCGGCGAAAGCCCGCATATAGAGCAGGTTTGTACGGGAAAATCCCTTCATGTCTGGAAATTCCTGCTTCAGGTCTTTGGCCAAACGCTCAACGACCTTAGCCCCCCACCCCTCCTGCTGTTGACGAATGAGAATGTCTCTGCCAATCTGCCAATACAGTCGGATCAACTCCTGATTAACAGCAAGTGCTGCTTTAATTTGGGCACCTCGAATACGGGTTTTGAGATCGCTGAGGAAAGTGGAGTAGCTCTCGTCAGAAGGAAACAGGGAAGGGGTTTTCGTCATGGGAGTAGACTGATCGTGATGCCAATATACCCTCTTTGATCGAAGGCTAATTGCGAATTTCTGAATGATAGATATCACCACCATTCAGAAATTTTGGTCAGTCCGTAGTCAAGGTCTGGATCTGCCGCTCGATCGCTCTCAACTGATCGCGCCTCCCCTTGGCAGCGATCGCCGCCTGATGCTCCGGTGAACCCACTGCCCCAATGTACTGGCTCTTCACGAAAGCGGCTGAATCTCCCTTGCTCCGCTTGGAGGTGAACATAGGCTTCGCGCTCCGCCACCAGGCTTGCCGGAAGTTGCGGTTTTTGACCTTCCCTGTTTCGATCCAACAGCAGSCAGGSGCGATCGGCCCCTCCGCCCTGATTTGATCCCGTTCTCGCTCTAACTGGGCTAGGGCATCATGCAGGGCCTCCGCCTCCTGTTTCCTATCTGGTTGGTCCACTCTTATAGCAGCCGGTTGCAGCCGGGTTCCCGCTAGAGCRATCGGGGTYAGATTCTGTGTCGAGTACCCTGCCACCGATTCCYCTAGAACGTCTGTGACATAAGCCTGGATACCTGCTCGGATATGGGGCTGCTCAATCCCGGAGCCATAATCGGCAAAGATGATGGGTTCATCCCCGGCCCGATCGGTTCGGGTAATGGTAGCTGTTCCACTATGGGTAGTGATAGTGTCACCAGCTCGGAACTGTAGCTCTAACTGGGTTCCCTGATAAGGAGATTGGAGTTTATRYTTCATCGCTAGCGCTCCMCTGGGACGGCAAGAAGCTGGGCTGGGCTTCCTGCTGACTGACTTGAATCAGCAGAGACGCGATCGCCGTCGTCATAAACTGGTTCACATCCAGGGCCTGGTTTACAGCCAGGTAGTCCTGCAGGGCCTGGTGCAAGGACTCTGGAATTTCTGAAAAGATGCTGATGGTTGTCATTATCCTGCYGCYGCGAATTGCTCTACTGCCACCACTTCACTGCCTACGATCGCCAGTTCCCATTCGGGATGGGCTGCGATGTCTTGTTGAATCTTGCTGCGTAGGTGTGGGATGAGCCACTTGGCCCGCAACCGAGATAATCGRAYTTCTGGGAGGTCAACGATCGAGGGCTGGGGTTGAAATGTTGCAAAATTGGGTTCTATTGTGGGGGGTGGAAGGTGACTCCTGCCCTGGCTYTCTTGATGTTGTCGGTAACGTTCTTCCCAATATGGGCGATCCTGCTGCAGGCATTTGAGTGCATAGGCCCGCTTGTTTTTGGCATCTGGATTGTGTTTGCTAATGAATTCAATCAAAAGCTTCTCCTCTCTCTCGCTCGGCTGGGATGGAGAGAGAGAAAGATCTTGATCAATCTTAGAGAGATTTAAAGAGATCTTAGGCGGTCCAGAACTGTTTTCTGGAGAGAGTTCCAGAGCTTGATTTTCTCGTGCATGAGACTTTTGTTTCAYGGGTGAGACTCCTGTCCCATTTTTGGGACTCTTTTCCCGTGGATGAGACTCTTGTTTCATGGGTGAGATTTCTGTCTCATTTTTGAGACTCTTKTCTCGTGGATGAGACTTTTGCTTCACTGATGAGACAGCAGGTTCATCCACGGGACTATTCTCCGAGAGGAACCTTTTTGCCCCTCGCAAGTTGCGGAACTGAAAATTCAAGGCTTGGGTATCGAACAAATTGTGGTCCTGAAACTTTGCGATCGCCCGGTAGAARGTAGACTTGGAGAGGTCACAGCTTTCCAGGATTTGCGGCAGACTGGGCAAGTCTTGATAGCGAGTGCCAAAGGGGTCGAGGGTGACGAGATAGCTCCACAGTCGCCATTCTGCGGCAGAAAGATTGTAGCTTCGGAKCTGGGCGGCTAACTCAGGGGTCAGGGGATAGAATTGCGCCCCTTGAGTTGAGGGACTATGGGATGAATCTGTCATTTGGAAATCAGCAATCGAAATATGTTTTTGTCCTCGCCTGATGTCAGCAGGTGAGGGTTTTTGTAGCTGAGTGAAGAGTAATTTACTCGGGCAAGCCGTTKGTCACGGGGATTGGCATGGCAATGCTCGTGGATTTGGGCAGACATAAAATAACGGAGGATATCGGGCTGACATCGTTGCTGGTAGATGGTTTCAAGGAAAAATTCAACACATTACTATTGATGCCCTAGAACTGTGACTTCTCCCATAGGCCAGATCGCGGAACGCGAGATCTGATCTGGCTGATGAAAGCAAGCAGGTTCTCGATCAACAATGGCCTTGTTCTGTTGGTAATCCTGATGCGACCACTCAAAGCCCTATTCATTGCAGCTGGACTCTCTACTACCGTTCTGGCTGGCCCCATCCTGGCAGCAGCTCCCATTCATGAACTAAACAGTTCGGTGCTGCATGCCCGCATTGATCCCGTCTCCCTTTATCAACAGGGCACAAAACTGAGTGAACAGGGTCGATATCGAGAGGCAGAGACTTTTTACACCCAGGCAATTCAGGCTTTCCAGTCCAAACCCGATTCGGCCTTCTGGCTGCGGGTCAGCTACGATGGTCGAGCCACTGCCAGGTACAAGCAGGGGAACCTTAAGGGAGCCGCTGAAGACTATACGCAAGCGATCGAGGTGGCTGAATCAGATGGCTTTCGGTCTTTCCAGTACGYTATCAGGGCCACATTCAAGTTGAAAATGGGAGATCTCGAAGGCGCGATCTCTGATCACACAGAAGCGATTCGGCTAAAACCTGGGTGGAGCCTGGGCTACCAATATCGGGGGATGATCTACAGRCAGATGGGACGATACGCCGAGGCCCTGGCTGACTTCCGCATCGTGGAGCAACTCTACCTGAACAAAGGTAAGACTGATCTGGCTGATGCAGTCCGCCAGTTATACATCCAGCCCCTGGAAGCAAGGGGTGTCCGATGAGTAGCGCTTTGTCGAGTACGKACTCTATTCGTGTGATCAGGAGAGAATTGGCCGATCGTAGCCTTCGCCAGCAGGTTGAAGCTGTCCTATGTCATCTATCGTTCAGGGAGCAGGAATGCCTGAAGGTTTGTTATGGCTTGGTGGGTAGGACTGCAGCTACATCCCGTGCTGAGGCAGCGGAACTGTTGGGTGTCTCACCCTCCTATGTGGACAGGGTTCACCGACGAGCGATCGCTAAGGTTGTGGGTCATCTTCAGTGAAAAACCCGGCGTTGCTGAATAGAAGTATGATTTTCGTGCTTGAGCCTTATGCAGCCCTCTCCCTAGCCCTCTCCCAAAGGAGAGGGAACAAGAGTTTTAGCTCCCTTCTTCTGCGGGAGAAGGGTTGGGGATGAGGGTAATTCATATTTGCATTCAGCAAAGCCAAAAACCCCTGCACTAAGAACGGTTGTGAATCCTCAACATACGATTTTTTCCGAATTCTGAAGTGACCCCAAGTGTTCTTAATATCTGCAGATGCTAGTCTTGCTTCGGCTTGGATGGCCGCTGTCATGCTTGCTTTACACTGAACCTATTTTTAATCTGCCTACGACGAGCATTTTTCAGTCTCCAAAACCTCTGCAACAGTGAATTCAAGCATCGGAAATATTGAGGTTATGCTAGCCCCTCAAATTGCTTGCTGGAAAACTTGAACGGCTCCGGCAAAATCAGTCTCAGCCATTAAGATGCAGCGCTGGAGTAAGTTGAGATCAAGCTGAGTTAGACCTGGTAGTTCGCTCCCTGCAATCAGCTCATAGCCACCCTTGC
>NZ_MQTZ01000033.1 GCF_001939115.1 Leptolyngbya sp. 'hensonii'
ATCGTGGCTCGCACCGTATGTTCATGGCACTCAAAGACCTCGGCGATTGCCGGGGCGGTCCATCCTTGCGCATTCAGCCGCAGCATATGGGCACGGTCTCGGGTTCGTTGCGGCACGGTCGTGGCTAATCTCAGTTCAGCCAGGGTGCGGTCTTCCTCGTCACTCAGTTTGATTCGTAAGGGGGCAGGCACTAGAGACAACCAGTAGAGGGCCAAATCTATCTTATACTTTATTCCTCCGACCTACTTAATCCCATATAACTTATTAAAATATTTGGGCAATCAGCTTGCAAGTATAACAAGATAAATAAAATAAGATAGGATCATATAACTCGATCGTTACCAAGCTGATCGAGATCGCAGTCGCAAAGTAAAACGCTCGTCGCCTAACACAGCAAAACTGGCAATGGGGCGATCGCTCTCGTTGGACCCTTCTGGCTGTTGGTAAGGAACCAAATTCTATCTGCTATTGCAAATGACATAATAAAACTCAGAAACCTAATGGGGATTATCGGGACGGTGCTATGGTTTCACTGACGTTGCCACTAGTAGTCCGCCACGAAGGTTTTGACAGGTAGGCTGGGAACCGAGAAACTGGGAAAAAACCAGAACTCTTATGCCAGAAAAGTACCTTGTGACGCTGACTGCTGAGGAGCATCAGCAACTGCTCGAGATCACGCATCAAAACAAAGTCTCTGCCAGAAGGTTCAAACGGGCTCAAATTCTGCTGTTAGCAGACGATGGGCATCGGGATGAAGCGATTGCCCTCATGCTTTATGTGGGAGAATCAACGGTTCATCGCACGCGACAAAAGTTTGTTGATGGTGGTGTTGAGTTTGCCTTGAGTGAAGCGCCTCGCTTAGGAGGCAAGCGGAAGCTTGATGGTAAAGCCGAAGCCTTTTTAGTGGCAACGGTCTGTAGTGACCCACCCAAAGGCAAGGCCGAATGGACCATGCAACTGTTGGCTGAACGCTTAGTCGAAGTCAATTTGGTAGATCGAATTTCCGATGAAACAGTGCGTCGGACACTGAAAAAAATGACCTTAAACCCTGGCTGAAAGAACAGTGGTGTATTGGGGAGGTGAATGCCGATTTCATCTGGCGGATGGAAGCCGTGCTGGAGTTATATAGTTACCCCTACGACCCGCAAGAACCTGTCGTCTGTTTTGATGAGCGTCCAGTGCAATTGGTCAGTGAGACTCGAGTCCCTCTGCCGCCTGAGCCTGGTCAACCGGAACGTTATGACTATGAATACAAACGTGAAGGGACTTGTAATTTGTTCGCCTTCTTCCAACCCCTGCAAGGTTGGCGGCAGATTAAAGTGACCCAACAGGGACTTGTAATTTGTTCGCCTTCTTCCAACCCCTGCAAGGTTGGCGGCAGATTAAAGTGACCCAACGCCGTACGTCTGAGGATTTTGCGTTGTGTATGCAGTACTTAGTCGATGTGCTTTTTCCTGATGCGGCACAAATTCATTTGGTGCTGGATAACCTCAACACCCATACTCCCGCTGCACTTTATCAAACCTTTCCACCTCAAGAGGCACTGCGGATTCTCTCCAAACTCCAGTTACACTACACCCCGAAACATGGCAGTTGGCTCAACATGGTTGAATTAGAGTTTTCAGTTCTCTCACGTCAATGTCTGGAACGTCGCATTCCATCTATCACAGAACTGCGACAAGAAACTGAAGCTTGGGAACAAGCACGAAATCAGAATCGGGCAACGGTCAATTGGCGCTTTTCTACCATCGATGCCCGCACCAAATTCGAGCGGCTTTATCCAACTCCTAGCTTGTCATAATCCCTGTGGTGAACTACTAGTCTTGCTTCGGCTTGGATGGCCGCTGTCATGCTTGCCTTACGCTGAACCTATTTTTAATCTGCCTACGACGAGCATTTTTCAGTCTCCAAAACCTCTGCAACAGTGAATTCAAGCATCGGAAATATTGAGGTTATGCTAGCCCCTCAAATTGCTTGCTGGAAAACTTGAACGGCTCCGGCAAAATCAGTCTCAGCCATTAAGATGCAGCGCTGGAGTAAGTTGAGATCAAGCTGAGTTAGACCTGGTAGTTCGCTCCCTGCAATCAGCTCATAGCCACCCTTGCGGAGATGATACAGAGTGAGAACGCCATCTTCCCAGAACCAAACTTCCGGCACCYCTAAGGCGCTGTATCGCCCTAGCTTATTCCCACCGCTACTGAAAACCACTTCGATCGACAAATCAGGAATGGGTTTAGAGCCACCCAGGCAGTAGGATGCATCGGCCTGGGCTGAGGCTTCCCCTGGCTTTTCCTGGGTCTTGGCCCCTGTCGGTTTGAAGGGAATTCCCTTTTGCAGGAAGAAGGTCGTTAATAGATAGCCGATGACATGGGCAAAAAATTCGTGGTCTTCTCCTGGCATGAGGATCTCGATCGTTCCGTTRTAGTAAGATAGCCGCACCCCTGGRGACGCTTCTGCCCCCTGTTGAATCAGCTTGAATTTCTCCCAGGCCCCCTGGATGACAATGCGCTGGTCTACAGACTTCTGAAGCAGTTGTGCCATTTGCTATGCCTTCTGAGTAGCGTTGTGTATTTGCTCATATTTTAAGGCAGATATTTCCCCAAATCTTAGCGGTCTGAGGCCCATGCCACCATGGGATGAGTCTGGAAAACAGGCCCACAGTTATTATTTCGTGCCAATAATAAATTTCGATAAGCCTAAGAAAATCGATCGCGCGTAGCGCGACACAGGCAAGGGCTAAGAAAATTCAGAGCTAAGAGCTTAAGGGCTGAAGCGCTAAGAAAGAGCCCCCGGCAGCACGCAACAAACCCGAAAGCCGATATAGTCGTCACGGCCCTCGCGCGAACCGTAGTCGCGAACAGCAGAACGGCAATCCCCCGGACCGTAGTACCAGGAGCCGCCGCGCAGCACTCGTTGTGTCTCTTTTCGATCGGACTCGACCCAGGCGCTCCCATCGTCAGGCGCATGATTGTAGTTATTGTGGTAGTCGTCTTCGCACCACTCCCAGACATTGCCATGCATGTCGTACAGCCCAAATGGGTTGGCAGGGAACTGCCCCGCCTCAGTGGTTTCCTGGCGATATTGGCCTAAGAGGCCGTGACCATATATTCCCTGGTGCAGGGTGCCGTCAATTTCTTGATCTTGGGCGCAGTAGTTGGCTAATTCATCGCTGAGAGTGTCGCCAACATGGAATGGTGTTTGGGTGCCAGCCCGACAGGCATATTCCCATTCGGACTCCGATGGGAGGCGATAGAGGCGACCAGTCTGCCGGGAGAGCCGCCGACAAAACTCCGTGGCGTCATCCCAACTCACCTGCTCCACTGGACGGCTAGCGCCGTTGAAATGGGAGGGGGCAGAATCCAAATCCTGTTCGACAGCGGGGTAAGCGGCCACCGCACGCCACTGGGCTTGAGTGATGGGGTATTTGCCCAGAAAAAACGATGGCACAGTCACCCCATGTCTGGGCAACTCATCGGTGAAGTATTTCTGATAATCGGCTTCTCCCACCTGATTAACTAGCTCGTCTTTCTCGGCTTCGGTTTGCCCCATCAAGAAGGTGCCACCGGGAATCAGCATCATCTCCAGGTGGGTGTTGTCATCCAATAATTCAGTAAAGAATTGTCCCCGGTGGGTTTGACGGCTGATCACAATCCGTCTGGCGGGGATAGTGGTTTCATTGGCCATGGTCGCTTGTGGAGAGGAAATGAAGGGGGTGCGGTTGAATGACTCTTCGGGAAGCCCTACCAAGCTATCCAACCGCTGGGTATTTTTGGATGCAGGTGCATCACCGGAACGGGTCTGGACTCTTCCTGTACGCCCGACTGATTCCCACCAGTCAGTTCTGACTTTGAAGAGTACTCGGCAGCACGCAACAAACCCGAAAGCCGATATTGTTGTTACGGTTCTCGCGCGAATTGTTGTTGCGAACAGCAGAACGGCAATTCCTCGGATTGTTGTTCCAGGAGCCGCCGCGCAGCAGCTTTGTTGCCCGCCCCACCTTTACTGTAATGGGTGCGGCAGGTTTAAGTGTTTAAAGATGTGCTGACGCAGTTGCCAGGTATCCCCATGGGCCAGGTGAGCATTCCAGCTCTGAAGACTCTGGGCGACATCGTGCTCTGATACCCGACCCCTGGCGTAGTCAGCCTGGAGTTGTTTGAGTCGCCTGCGTCCGATTTGCAGGTTGTAGTTGCGAACCCGGATCCGATCGGGCAGCACCCGAAAGCCAACAAACCTGCCACCATGACGGGTCTGAATCAACTGGCTTTTGATGGGGTGAATTTTTAAGCGTAGTGTCGTGAGATAAGCCTCAATCTGGCTCCGGCAGTCGGATAGAAAGTCTCGATCGTCACTGAAGAGGGAAAAATCATCCACGTAACGTAGGTACTTCGAGACTTTGAGGGTTTCTTTGATATAGCGATCGAAACCGTTGAGATACACATTGGCGAAAAACTGACTGGTGAGGTTGCCGATCGGAAGTCCTTTGGGACGCTCCAGGGGGGTGAGCAGGGTATCGCCCGGAAAGTAGTCGATCAGGGGATCTCCCTCGCTGCGATTGTCCAGGATCCTATCGATCAACCACAGGGTTTCCTGACACTTGAGCTTGCGCTGAATGGTTTGTTTGAGAATGGCAATGTCAATACTGGGGAAGTATTTGCAGATATCGCATTGTAAGACGTAGCGACTAGAACGGGCGTAGTGGACAAACTGGCGCAGGGCCAGGTGGGACCCATAACCTTGACGATTGGCGTAGGTGGTCGCGATGAACGTGCGATCGAAGATCGGGACAATAATGTTACACAGAGCGTGGTGTACGACCCGATCGCGATAGGGGGCCGCCGAAATCACCCGGCGCTTGGGTTCATAGATCTCGAAGACCTTGTACTCACCGGGTTCGTAGGTCTGGGTCTGAAGCTCCCGTTGCAGTTGTAATAGTTCACTTTCGAGATTGTAATTGAAAGCCAACACCGGATCGCGATAACGCTTCTGGCGTTGGGCTTGCTTCGCCGCTGTGAGCAAGTTCTCAAAGGCTGTAATTTGTGGATATAGACTCCCATAGCGTTTCATGTCTGGCTACGCTGCTGCCCTAACCATCCGGTCAACTGCCGCCCGACCTCGTCCAACAATCGACTGACATACTCGTAGCGTGCGACTTCCATCAAGTCAAAGTCCAGCAGCAGACGGGTTTGGTATTGCAGGATATCGAGTTTGCCGCTGAGGGGGTGCAAAATATCCAGTTTATTCCGGGCATAGCGGGCTGTAATGAAGCCTTCAAGCAGGTCATAGAGTGTGGCGACCATCCGGTTTCCCAGCCCAAATTTATGATCGCGGGGCAGCCGATTCAAAATTGGCACGTACCACTTGATCAGGTCATAGGTCTTTTGCACAATGGGTAATTCGCCTGTACTAAATTTGGGCATGAAAATTTTTTGATCGCCTACGGCGAGACAGAAGGGCTAAGAAACCATCTTAGGGCTAAGTGCCTAAGGGCTGCAGTGCTAAGAAGAAGTCCCCGGCAGCACGCAACAAACCCGAAAGCCGATAGAGTTGAAACGGTTCTCGCGCGAATCGTTGAGGCGAACAGCAGAACGGCAATACCCCGGAGAGTCGGCCCAGGAGCCGCCGCGCAGCACTCGACGGTTCTGCTCCTGATCTACTTCTATCCAGGCACTGCCATCATCCGGAGCCCCTTGGTAATTGCTGTGATAATCGTCTTCGCACCACTCCAAGACATTGCCGTGCATGTCATGTAGCCCCCAATCATTCGCTGGAAAGATGCCTACATCAGTCGTCTGTTTCCGATTTTCCCCTGGCGACCCATTGTTGTAGGTGTAATTCCCGTTGTAGTTCGCCAGATCAGGGGTGAGGGTCTCGCCAAAATGAAATGGGGTGGTGCTCCCGGCCCGACAGGCATATTCCCACTGGGCCTCACTGGGCAGGCGATAGGCTTTGCCAGTTTTAGCGGAGAGCCGCTGGCAAAATTCCTGGGCATCCTCCCAACTCACCTGCTCTACCGGGCGGTGATCTCCCTTGAAGCTGGATGGATCGGGATCAAGGTCTTGATTCACGCGATCATAACTGGAGACGACTCGCCACTGGGCCTGGGTAATGGGATAACGCCCGAGATAAAACGGTTGGAGGGTTACTTCGTGCTGGGGACGCTCGTTCTTTGAGCCGTCTGGTTCGCTGGCTGGTGCCCCCATGGTGAAGCTGCCACCGGGGATGGCGATCAGATCTAGCCCAATCTCTTGCCCCGCATTGAGGCCCAGGGTTTCAGTGTATCCCCAGGTAACAATGCGACTACGGCGGATAACCCACTTGCGGTTTTCCCGCTCAATCTTGGCGGTTTCGCAGTTGAAGCGATCCAGGATGGCGGTGATGATGGCGGATTCGTACTCGCAGGGTTGCAGGGGGGGGATGTTGATCAGTTTGGCGACTTCGTATTCCAGATCTTCCAGAGGGAAATCATCACCTGGTCCATGAGTATTGCCATAGGAATCATAGCGACGTGCCAGGGCTGCGTATTCACCTCCCAGGCGGCGCAATACATCTAAGCCAACCCTGGCAAAGGGTTGGGCTGCCTGTCTTAGACTTTCCTCAGACGACTGCAGATCAGCTAGCAGTGCCTGAAAACTTTTTGAGGGTAGGCCGAGCTTTTGACAAATCGACGCAGACAGTACATTCAACACCTCGATCGACTTCGAGATGGATGTATCTCCTAGCAAAATATCACGCACGCGCTCGGTGCCTACTAATGAGTCATCGCCCCAAAATTCATAGCGACAAACAACATCGTCTTCTGCATCACAACGTCTTAAGAGACCGCTGAGCAGAACTTCTGCGACAACAGACTGTTGCACCTCTTCCTCAAAATCGCCCCGAAAGGCATCTCGTAACAGGTCAATCACAGGCAAACTCACTGGAGCCGCCGCCATCAAATTAGCTAATTGCTGGGCTGTTTTAGATGCTGTGGATCGGAACAGAGCGACCCGCTCCTGGGCTGTTCGCTGTGATGTCGATCGGAGGACCTGGGCTGAATTCCCTTTATCCGCCTGCTTGCGGATAAAGACCAGGTCAAACGTTCGGCCAGGGGTACGAATGGAGCCAGTACCAGAAGTGACTTGAGCCCAACGGAACATCGATGCTGCATCAAGGGTGACAATGGGGACAGTGACTAGATCTGCATGGCGATGCTGTTCCAGACGTTGAGGCAAGCCTTCGACTTCTAACTGCGAGCTGGGCAAGCCTGAAGAGAGTGCTCCCAATCGGACAATGTGGCCATCGCGCAATGCAGTCCGTGACCACAGACGCTCTGGGAACATCTGGACGATCGCGATGGGTTGCTCTTTAGCCCAATCCCACAGAGTTTTGTAAAGGATCTCCTGCCGCCAGAGCAAGGAAGTACAGTCTGTCACCAGCCAGATCAACCGCCGTCCTGTGGGGTCAATCAACTCACCTGGACTACGGGGACGGTGGGGGCTCACCGTTTCACTCTTAGCTGCCGACTTCATCGCATCGTGCCAGCGAGGATGTATCTGGATCTTTCCCCCGTGGGCAGACAGTCTCCAGGTGCGGACGGCTCGAAACGCGCCTTGGTACTCCGCCAGGTGGTTCAATTCTGCGATCGATCGCTCCCAGATTACGGTCGTCTTTGATGCCTCAACGACTAAATCCAGTTCCAGCCAACGTTCTGGACTTGGGCGTACCACGGGCATCCAGACCCGTGTTTCAGCAATTTGGGTCACTGTAGCCTCTTCATCCAGATCGAATTGGATTTGTGATGGCACCTTTCGCATCAGGGGGCGGATTGCACGGGATAGGTTTAACTGAGTTCGCAAGGCAGGAGCTGCCGGAACAGAAAATGGCCTGCCCGTGGGTTTCTCTGGCTGCTGTTTTGAGAGGGGTGTTTCTTGCCTTTTTTGTTGTGGGAGCTGTTCTTCGGGATAGAGATTGAGCCCAGCTTCGCTGATGTCAGTTATTTGATCCACCTTAGGCTGCTGACTCGGTTCTTTGGCTGGAGTTTCAGCCAGCCCAGACTCTTCTGGTTCAATGAACTGAGCCAACCAGAGCATATCAACCAGATCGATCGCATCGAAGTCAAGCTTCGCGTCCGCTAGCGTTTCGGCGAACTGTCCGACCGCTGGTCTTCGCTGCTGCTGAGATGTTTCCACAGGCGGTTAATCAGGTCCTCTCTGCTGTTCAAATCTGGGTCGCGCTCACGCATCACCAGGTATACCGCATTTAGGAGTTGATCAGTAGCTAGATCACCCCGACTGCGATCGTTGCGCTTTTTGACAAAATCCTCAATGAGTTTTTTAATCATCGCTTCTGGCAAAACGTGAGTCTCTTTACCATCTTTGGTATCTTGCTGGGTTTGTTGTTGCAGGTGGGCAGCAACAATTTGCCCCAAGCGCAGCTCATCTGGCTCTTCCATTGTCAGACGTACACACCGCCGGAGAAATGGGGGAGGAAAGTCGCGCTCTCCATTGCTAGTCAAAATCAGGAGTGGAAATTCTTCACACTCGATCTTGCCACCAGGAATTTCAGATTTACCATCCGTGACCTTATAGCCGTCGTTGAAGGTAAACTCCTGCCTATCTTTGTAGGCAGTTCGCACCGTTACCGTGGGTTTTATACTCTCGATTCGCGCCAGTTCTGGAATCTCGAACGCACCCTCTTCAAAAACGTAAAGCAAATCGTTCGGCAGATCGATATCGCTCTTGTCGATTTCATCGACAATCAAAACGCGCGGCTTTCTGGCCGGAACTAATGCCGTTCCCAATGGACCTAGGCGGATATAATCCCCAATGTTCTCAAAGCGATCATCGCGGTGATCAGGAGCCTGATCACGATGCTGTGAACTATTAGCATCTTGCAGACGGGCGATCGCATCATAGAGATACAGCCCATCTCGGAGGGTGCTTCGGGTCGTAATGGGCCAGTACAGCACTTCCCCCAGCCCAAGTTCACGGGCGATCGCGTAGGCCAGGGAGGTTTTTCCAGTGCCCGGTTTCCCCGTTACCAATAGGGGCCGCCGCAGATACAACGCCGCATTCACCAGTTCAATTTCTTCGGAACGGGCCTGAAACGTTGCTCCTCGTTCTTGCTTGCGACGATCAGCCCGTCGCCAAGTGGGCGCAGGCGGTAATGGTAATGGCTCTGTGGGCTTGAACTGCTCCTCTCCCGTGCCTTTAAAAATTGGGTGAAATGGTTTGTGATTGCTGGTTTGAGCCTCTGGAGTGTCGTTACTCATAGTTCTAACAAGCCTCTGGGTCAAACTGCATGTCGGGGGGCACGATTTTAGGATCTTCCCATACCAGGCTCAGGTGATGACCAAGTAACGGTTTTACTGGAGAATTGCACGCAGTCTCCCGTGCCTGTCGAATACGATCGGGTAAGTGTTTGACAATGCAGTCTAGCACCTCAGCTAACTGATCTTGGAATTGTGGATCGCGGGACCATAAGGCCACAGGTAGTGCCGTCTCTTCTGCGACCAGCTCAAAAAACTCGCCCGCAGAATTGCATTTTTCCAGCATCACAGCACAGATAGTTTTTAGTTCTGCAATCAAATCCCTTGCGGGCAGTGAACAGTCTATGGGCTTGACCTCCTCACAGGTTTCATTTTCAAAAGCTTTTTCCACCTGTGCCCATTTCTCCTGCCAATCATCGTAATAATAGAAGCCAATGGGGTGAGTCCTCAGGTTCGTTCGAATAACAAAGGGGTATTCACTACCCAGAGCAGATCCCAGCCTGCTACTTGGCAATATTTCAACATCACAACCAAACAACGCCCGTGGCACAAACAAATGAATGGTTGGAGTTGGCTGCTTTCGCAGCTTCTTGCGAATTTGGTCCCGCAGAAACGCAGGGAGTTCTTGCCGTGAAAGGACTTTCTCCGAAGCGATCGGTCTAGGCGGGTTGTACGGGTTATAGGTTTCCCGATTCGCAATGGCCCATAGAGAGACACGTAATTCATCCACTGCTGTTTCTACCCGCTCGACATCCACCATCAGATACTGACACTCATTAATGAATGGCACTTTCTGCTGTTTCATCTCAATGGTGGCCCGATCCAGGAGTCTTGGGAAGTCAAGCCTACATTGCTTCTCTATCCAGGTTTTCAAGTTTTCGTAGGCGTGTAGTGGTGTATCATCCATCCGTGCCAGCACCATAGCAAAATGAACCAGCCTGCCTTCGCTTTCCCAGCCAGGAGTAGGAGCACGATCTGTGCTTAGATCTCTCAGTTGCTTTTGCGGGGAGAGATCGCCTCCGTTGGGATTACAGTGCCGCAAAGCAGCGTTAATTGCAATTTCGAGCCGGTGTTTTTCGTCATCGCTACCACAGGCCGCCAGACTCTGCATGAGGACATCATGTAAGTGGAAAGCCTCAATTTGCTTCAGAACAGGTTGCAGCTCCTTGGTTGGGATGGCATAGGCTGTACTCTGCTGCTCATCGCTGGACACAACAACTGCCGTTGCCACCATGCCAATGACACACTTGCGCGCATCGGCATTGTTCCAGACAGGAGCCCCACTAAACCCTGGCTTGATCGTTTCGTCATTCGGATCGCCAACCTTACACAGTTGGAAGCGTCCACCAGCAACGTTGGCTTTGGGGCGGTAGGCATCGGATCGACCGCCAGTTTTACCTCTACCAAAGCCATAGACAAAATGTTCATCTTTTTCTAAGTAGGTCGGAGGGATAAAGTATAAGATAGATTTGGCCCTCTACTGGTTGTCTCTAGTGCCTGCCCCCTTACGAATCAAACTGAGTGACGAGGAAGACCGCACCCTGGCTGAACTGAGATTAGCCAGGACCGTGCCGCAACGAACCCGAGACCGTGCCCATATGCTGCGGCTGAATGCGCAAGGATGGACCGCCCCGGCAATCGCCGAGGTCTTTGAGTGCCATGAACATACGGTGCGAGCCACGATACGACGGTGGCAGCGCCTAGGCTTAGGAGGCTTATGGGAAGCCCCTGGACGAGGGGTGGCAGCGAGATGGCAGGAAGCGGACTTGCGCTACATCGAGCAATGTCTAGAAACAGAGGCTCGCACCTACAACAG
>NZ_MQTZ01000034.1 GCF_001939115.1 Leptolyngbya sp. 'hensonii'
TGGACTGACGTGACGGTAGTAGTAGAGGGTGTCAAAACTCTCTGAGAAGGTTTGTTGGCACCCCAGGCAAAAGTAGCGTTGATGCCCATTCGGCATCTTGCCATGCTTGTGAGTCTTAGAATGACCGCAGAGCTTACATTCCATAGCTTGAGTAGGTGAATCGTTGATTCCTTACTCTACCAGACCCACATCAGTTTGACGCACTACCAGAGCAAGCTTAACAATCATTTAGAAACAAGCTCTCAGGCGATCTGCAAGGCTCAGAACATTCTGTTGATGTTCCTCTGCGTCATGGCTGTAGCTGATGAAGACTTTGCAAGGCATTACAAAAGTTGTCTACAAGATTAGCTCATGGATAAATGTGCGTTCTAAACTACTCTCTGTAGAGAGTCATCATTCAAAACCAAGACTATCATTCACATGTAATCTTTCGAGATTTCCGCGACATCTTAATGTCCAAGGATGCTCTGTTCCTAGTTGCTGCTCTAAAATTTTCAAAGCTTCTTTATACAAAGACTCTGCTCTTTCAGAGTAACCTTGAGCATGGTGGAGCATAGCTAAGTTATCCAACCCTCTACCTATATCTGGATGAGTATTGCCTAAAGTGTACTTGCCTATTTTCAAAGCCTGTTGATATAAAGGTTCAGCGTCACTATAGCGACCCAAAGAAGTGTAGAGTAATGCTAAATTATTCAAATTTCGAGCTATGTCAGGGTGATTCTCACCTAAGAGCCTCCTTCTCAAGTCTATTGCTCTCTTAAATAAGGGTTCTGCCTCACCATAACGTCCCTGCGTATAGAAAAGCATTGCAAGATCATCGAGATTTCGAGCTGTATCAGGATGTTCTTCACCTAAAATCCGTTCTCTTGTTTCCAATGATTGCCGATATAGTTGTTCAGCCTCGCTGTAGCGGCCTTGGACACGGTAGAGATCGGCAAGATTGTTGAGGGTATTTGCTATGTCAGGATGATCCTCTCCCAATAAGTGATTTCTCAAATACAATGATTTTTTGTACAGCTCTTCTGCTTCGCCATATCGTCCTTGAGAATAGTAAAGATAGGCTAGATTATTCAAGTTGGCAGCGACATAAGGATGCTCTTCACTTAACAGATCTCTGTTGATCTCTAATGCTTTGTTGAACAATGGCTCTGCCTCTCCATATCGCCCTTGAGCAGAGTAAAGACGAGCTAAATCGTTTAGAAGTCGAGCCATATAAGGGTGCTTTTCTCCTAGCAAATGCTCATTTATTTCCAGGACACGCTGATATATTGGCTCTGCTTCGCAATATCGTCCTTGAGTTCTATAGAGAAGAGCTAGATTATTAAGCCCATTGGACACAGCAGGGTGTTCGTTACCCAATACATGTTTGTACATCTCCAATGACTGCTTATAAAGCTCTTCTGCTTTGTCATAGCGGCCTTGGGAATACCATAGGTAGGCTAAATTATTCAGATTTTGGGCAATTTCAGGATGCTCTTCGCCCAAAAAGCGCTTGTTCATTTCCAAGGCTTTTTGATAGAGAGGCTCCGCTTCACTATAACGAGCTTGAGCTCTAAAAAGTAAAGCGAGATTATTAAGGTTGTTTGCTATTGTAGGGTGCTCTTCGCCCAAAAAGCGCTTGTTCATTTCCAAGGCTTCTTGATAGAGAGGCTCCGCTTCACTATAACGAGCTTGGCGGTAATAGAGTCGAGCTAAATGATTTAGGCTAGCAGCTACTTCAGGATGAACCTGTCCAAGTACCTGTCTTCTTACCTTCAACACTTCCTGATAAAGAGGCTCTGCTTCATTATATTGTCCCTGAGCTTCATAGAGCCGTGCTAGATTGCTAAGGCTTTTAATAATGTCGGGGTGCTCCTTTCTCAGCAAACGTTTCCTCAAGATAAGCGACTGCTGATAGAGAGATTCTGCCTCACTGTATCGCCCTTGTGCTTCATAGAGCCGTGCTAAATTACTGAGACTAGTAGCAACATCGGGGTGCTCTTCTCCTAGCAAATGTCTTCGTAAAGACAACGATTGCACAAACAACGGTTCTGCTTCCTTGTAACGCCCTTGGTAATAATACAATCGCGCTAAATTGTTGAGGCTCTGAGCTACTTGAGGATGTTCCTCCCCAAGAACATGTTTGATCAATTCCAGCGCTTTCAAGTAAAGGGGTTCTGCTTCCCGATTACGCCCTTGAGCGCGATAGAGCCTTGCTAAATCATTGAGACTTTCAGCAACATCGGGATGCTCTTTCCCCAGTAGACGTTCTCGCAATTTCAAAGCCTTTGTGTAAAGCAGCTCAGCTTCACTGTATTTACCTTGGAGACGATAAATCTCAGCTAAACCATTGAGGCTCTCAGCAAAATCTGGATGTTCTTCGTTTAATAGTCGTTTCCTCAAATCTAATGCTTCTTCGTATAAGTCTTCTGCTTCGCTATATCGTCCCTCAGCTTGATACAGCTTTGCTAAACTATTAAGGCTAGTAATGACATGTGGATTGCCTTCACTCAATAAACGCTGTCTTAATGTTAATGCCTGCTTTAATAGAGATTCTGCCTCTTCATACTGACCACGGGCATATAAATAACTCCCAGCGAGATCGAATAAATTAGTGACTATCTCAAACTCGAACTGATAATCTTGAACGAGTTGGGCAGCACACTTTGCTTGAGGTAGAAGACGAGCGCAAAGTTGCCAGTTTTCATATTCTACAGATGGAAATGCTTTATGAATGGCACGAACAGCCCGTTCTGCCCATATCCTACGAGTATTCTCATCCATTTCATTTTTCAATACCTCTTGTACCAAATGATGAATACTGTATGTATATAACTCAGTATCGTAATTGATTAAATAATATTGAGTTAATGGAAGAAAAACTTGATTAAGAATCAGTGGATCTTTAGGCAACCCAACAAAAGCTTCAGAAAGTTCAGACCCAAGCTCAGAGAATCCTCGAGTGATTAACTCTAGTGGAATATTGTGTGGGCTTAAAAATGCACTTAAGCGTAACAAGTCTGCTGCTGCTTCAGAGGTCTGCTGAACCTCTCTAAAATTCTCTCTCCAAGTTACAGCAATTGGCTCAGAGCGACTACCTGCTATAGGTTCTGATTCATTTAATAACTCTAGACGACGCCTTTGATAACTGAAGAGATAATCCTGAAAACGAGCTTTCTTAGAGTAGATATAAGCTCCAGCTTGTTCGAGTGCCAGTGGTAGATAGCCAAGTTCTGCTGCTATTTTCTCCGCAGCCAATACCTCTGGTGAATCTTTGTCTTCGCGATCTTCACGCCCAGTTCGTTTAAAGAGAAATTTTAATGCTTCATCCTGGCTCATTACACCCATTTCAATAGGCTTTGAAATTCCTACCGTGTCGAAAATTGAGATCCTAGAGGTAAGTAAAATGTGCCCCTTAGGATTGTTAGGAAGGAATTCTTTCAGAAGCTCTGGGTTGTCTGCATCATCAAGAATGAGGAGCCAGTTTGAATTTGATTCTAGCCATCGTTTCACAGAAAAAACAATATCATTCTGGTTTTGGGCTGATTGTTCAGGTAAAGCTAGAAGACTTGCAATTTCGGCATATCCCTCTCTTAAGTCGATTGCTGTGTTAGCCCTTAGAAAAAATACGGCATTGTATTCCTTCTGGTAGCAATAGGCATACATTAAAGCAGTTTGTGTCTTACCAATACCTCCTAACCCACTAATAGCCTGTATATGTGTAACGGCAGTTGTACTTTGTGAGGTAAAGGTATTGTGTAGAGCTTCTAATACTCCATCGCGACCAATAAAGTAAGGAGTGCGTTGGTACGGGATATTGAAAATTGATAAACTACTTGAAGATGTGGTTGATTCAGACTCAGGGGTAGAGCTTTTTTCGGCAGGTAAGATAGTTACACGTGGATATGTCTTAGTAGTTAGGAAGATCATATCTCCAACATCTTGAGCAAGCCACTGAAGTCTTTCTCTATCGACCGGATCACTGATATGTTTGCCTGTGTCAATGCATTCTTGAAGCAAATCTTCCAGCACTTTTTTAGGTTTTCGACTTGTTTTGTTGCCTTGAGAAGATTGCTTGAACTTATCCCATCGGCTTTCGAGTCTTAACAAAGTTTCTGGAGCCATATTGCTACCTACATCATCTATAGTGTTCGGTGTATTTAATTTGCATCACCCAGACAATCACTTTACGAAACATCTTTTAGAGAGCATCAAAATACGTATCCGTCAAGTTTTTATAAAACAAATAGCTAACTCACCTCTAATTCTTTGAAGTATAGTTCTAGTACTTGATCTGCTATGTGAAGTGCATCGAGTAATACTTTACTTATTCTTTCAGTCAAAAGAATGCCATTTTGGAAAATGGGACTGTTTGAAAGTCCCCCTAAACTTTGATTGATAGCAGAGGAGCAGATGGGAATTGTGCGAAGTACAGTTACAGGGGTAATTCGCCTAATCGAAAGTTCTTTCAATGAGTTACCAAATGTAATCACTTCAGGGTTAAATGCTTCAAAGTGGGATGTAGCAACATCTCGGTATCTATCAGCGCCATTCAAGTTTCGCAATTCAGTCATTTTGAAGCATAAAATCATACAGTGATGAAGCTTTGTGTAGCGCGGGTATAATTTTTCGGCAAGGGTATGTATTCTCTTCCAATCTCGAACATATTGAAGTTTTAAAGACTTCTGCCTTCCCAAGATTTTTTCTAAGTCGTCTAATAGACTGGCTGGTAAATTATGCCAGTGTTTTGTTGCAATATTCCATACTGCAATTGCTTCATCTTCTGAAGCAACTTGGATCAATGACTTGGAGAGACTAGCGTGAGTCTCTCGCTGAACAATAGATATGTTGCTGTTTAAGACCGTTGCCAGATGCATTTGTACCTGTGGCAGTCCACAACCACCTGTTGCTTCTGCCCACCCTAAAAGCGCAAAGGCTCGATCACTTTGAGATGCGATCGCAGGAGGAACGACCCCTGGAGGAGGATTCAGCGTAAATATAAGGTGATTAAACTGGCTTAGCACCATAGTATTTAACGTTATGAATAGCTCAGATCGCTCCTCTGGTGACAGACACATATTACGCTTAACTATAAAGTACAGTCTGTTAAGAAAATTTAAACACATTACGACAAAATTAATGATATCCGATCTTGAGAGTTTATTAGGTTTTTCGTGTATCATTTAGAACATTTTGTAAAACCTTCAAGCCAGACCCGCTCGGACTTTCAACCCAATTGAGGAGCATATAAACGCGATCCGCTTGGGATGCAGACAGCGGTGGAATCATTCCTGGAGGTGGGTTGAGGGCAAAAACCATCATGTTGAATTGCTGGGCAGTTAAAGCATTTAACATCTGTACTAATTTCAAGCGTTCGCCTGAAGGTGAGTATTGCGACTTCTCCGGGAAAACCTGTTTGCGATCACGTGGAGGTAAAGTGCGTAATTTACCTAGCTCTGGCTTTTGGGTTCTGGGCTGCTTGGTCAGGCGGCGGTAAAGCAGTTCATATCCCTCTGTCGTATCTAGTCTGTAGAAGGTCGCACTACGAAGGGGGCTGGGGATAGATTCAGAATCCTCAGGGGTAAAGGTGACTGGAATAAACTTTGAATTCTGTCCCTGGGCATCATAGAGTTCCTGAATAATCACCCCTCCTTCCCACGTTACCCCCTTTCCTTTCCCAACTTCTTCCTGCCCTCGAAATCTGCGATCGTATTGCTGCGTACATACGATTAGGGCATAATCGGTTTCTTCCACTTGGTTGAGCATCCAACGTTGCCAGCCTTCGGCAGGCGATTCCTCGTACTGGTCAATCGTGCAATCGATCCCATCCTCGCGCAAACGATCAGCCAGTGCTAAGACCCGATCCTTATGCTCCTGGGAATCATGGCTATAGCTGATGAAAACCTTTGGTGATGGAGAATCAAGATTAATTTCCTGAGCTGATTCTGGCAGAACTAGGGGATTGGAAGGTGAGTTTTTAGCAGTAGCCCCATGAATATGAATCTCACCGACATACGCAGTTCCACCTTGGACTACAGTCTGCCAGCCCTTGGCATTGTCAGCAACATTTTGTACCATCTCTTCTCTGCGTGGTGTCTCTCCAACGCCTGTCACTGATCCATCTTTCAGCCCCAAATTTGCCAATATCGTAAATGCAAACGCACTGGCGTGGCGTGAGGCAATCTCCTGGGAACCTGCCCTATCTGACTTCTCTTTGCCATCAATCAAGTCTGAGATGCCCCGAATCACCATTGCCGACACCCGTTGGTTCGCTCGTGCTGCCTCCAGAAAACCCAGACCTTCCATCTCAACAGCGATCGCATCTCCATAGTTCGACTGCAAAAACTGAAAGATTTCTGATTGGGTCGAGGCAATCACCTTTTCCCCTGCGGCGATCGGGGCCACAAAAACACGAGGTCTTAGCTCAGGTATAGTCGCCAGTCGCTGTAACCACTCACCTTTTCTTGCTTCAGCTCTAGCACGTTGCTCCAAACTGTAGGCAGGTAAGCCAATCTCTGGTCTAGGCTTAAATCTCTGTTCGGCTTTACCAGATTCGTATCCATAGATCTTGGTAGATGCCACGACATCACCGATCGCTACATCCTTGATTCCTCCCGCAACCCCAACAAAAAGGACAACATCGGGGTTGAAGTAAGCGATCGCCCGTTCTGCCTCTAATGCAGCTCCTGGATTACCTGCCCCAATCTCAACAATCCCAACTTCCAAAGTTTGGCTATCCGCTGTGAATTGACCTCGCTCATATATGGTTCCTTGCGGATGAATCTCCTCCCGCAGATTAACGAGATGGGCACGAACAGCAAGGTACTCGACCGGGAGGGCAGTTAAAATGACAGCACGGGGCATACAGTTTTAGGTGAAGTCGCTGTGTCTATTTTGCCAATTTTTCTTTAAACGTCACGTAATCAGGGACGGGATTTTATGGTTGGAACCCTAAAGGCTTTACCAGGCTAGCAATTGAGATATTTTTTGAAAGAAAATAAATGTGCATCTCCATATCTCCTAATTTGTCAATTCTTGTTGTATAAATTAACCCAATACTTTTTATCCCGTGTTACCGCCAGTAAGGATGCCCAGCCTCTTCTAACCTCCCTTCTTTAACCCAGCCAGCCCTTTGCAGGTCATTCCAGAGCCACTGGTAAACCAGTTCTGTTACAGGGCATACCCCTAGCCATTGAGAAGTCAACCGTGAAGTTGAATGGACGGTTATATTTGGATGCAGTGATGTTTGAGGGTGTAAAGAACGGAACTGCTCCTGTGCTGCGCGCCAGCGAGAATCGTCGGTCGAGATTGGGCGATCGCTCAGCCTGAAGTCCACTCCACTGAGCTGATTCTTAGGTAGTGGCTGCCAAAATTGAGAAATGCTGATTCCCTCTGAGCTAAAGCAAGGTGGTACAACTACACCAACTAGCTGAACTGGAAAGATGGCTGCAAGTGGTAATTTAGGTACCAATCTTGAAAACCAAGTCGTAACAATCCGTTCATACCCTTCCACTGCTCCCTGATAGATGTTTGTAGCATAAGCCAGCAAAGAATCAGGAGCCCAATTGTGCTGTCTAAAGTTCTGAACAGACAGTGGGAGACAAAGGTGCGTTTGCCCCCTATGACGTGCAGCCTCAATCTCAATTCTGAGTTGTTTGTAGCAGTGTTGCATTCTCAATGTAAGACTTGACGGTTCAGTCCGAGATAGTGGTTCCTCTAAGGTGTCTAGTAGGGTCGGGGTTATAAGGAACGGATCACGTTTAAGTAGATGAGCTGCTGCATACCAAGCCGCTTCTAGTGAGAGGTAGCCTGCTTGTACAGGAAGCGATCGATCTTTTAACCGTGCAGTCAACGAGCTAACAATGCCCTCAAATGTTCGTTGCCAAGCCCAGGATGTCTGCAGATTGAGCGGTGCAGACGTGAAATGGTTCCAACCAGCATCGGAAAGTATGCTCCAGGCTGAAATACGAGCAGCATCGTCATCCTGAAAAATGTGTTGGCTTTCTGGCGGTAAGTCAACAACAGTCTTTGCTCTAGGAGGTGAAAAACTCCAGCCAGTTCGCACGTAGGGGATCGGTCCCCAGGGCTGATCTAAATACTGCTGGTTTAAACTGACTCCAAGCGTAGGAAGAGTACCGTCGTCCCGCAGATGGAAGGTGATACGGGCTAATGCACCCAACCCCTCTATCCAGGCATGTGACGCAGTTCGAACCTGCCATCCCCAATCGAGTGCCGTCAATTGAGTAACATCTGTAATCCACTGCCAGTTCAACCATTTCTTACGAAGAGTTTCAGAGACCAGCAAGGGATTGTGTTTTGCGATCGCTGCGACTTTCAAAGTAACTGCCTGCCATAGGCTATCCGTTTGTTCTAACTCAACCAGTTTGACCTGGAAAAACTCTCGGATCAGTTCGTGCAACCTGTACGCCTGTTTACCTTCACGCTGAAGCAGATGAAAAGCTAGCAGAAAATCGTCTCTGGCTTCTTCCAGTTCTTCCTCTTCATGATTAGGAAAACATTCTTCCACTAAGTTCCAGGGAATTGGAACAACATCAAAAATGCTGAGAAAACACCCGACCATCTGGGCAAGGGAGGGGATCTCTCGCCAACTCAAATCAAAGGCATCAGCTACGCCCATTTGTGCCGTCATGTCAGCTTCAGACTTCGGTTTCTTGAGCGCCTGCTGCTCCAACCTTTTAGCTTGTAGACGCTCTAACATCGCTGCTAGAGACAAATCTGGTTTTCGTGCAAGATATCGTCCAACCAGTTCCAAACCAAGGGGAAGATAGCCAAGCCACTGGCAAATTGTTCTGGCTACTACTGCCTCTGCCTCGACTCGCTCTGCTCCTGTCAAAAGACCCAATAGCAACATCGCAGCATCAGGATGGAGAACGTTTAATTCTAGCCGTTCTGAATCCTTCAGTAGTCGTAGTCTGGTTGTAAGGAGAACATGAAAGCGAGAATTGGGTGGTGGCAGGTAAGGTCGAATATTAGCGTAGTCAGCAACATCGTTGAAGATGATCAAGACCTGATTGAGATTCCAGTGCTGCCAGCACCAGCAGACTTGATCGGTTAATTTTGTTAAGTTGTTTGGCAGGTTCAAGCCCAAATGCACGGTAGCAAAGTCAACAATCTGCGCCGCTACATTCTGTTCTCGTGCTTCTATCCAACAGACACCGCCACTGTAATCGTTTTGATGAGCGATTGCATACTGAAGGGCAAGTTCTGTCTTACCGACACCACCCATACCGGCGATCGCAGAGATCGCTACGCAATTCTCTTGCTGCAATCGATGATGCAACCATTTCAGTTCATCAGCACGACCAACAAATTTTTCTGGTTCAATCCCACTACGAGGCAGATTTTCGGGAATACCAACGGGAGATGGTAAGGGTTGAGGTTGAGTAATATAGTTGTTGCCAACATAAGCAGTTCCACCCTCGACCTTGGTTTGAAAGGCTTGAGCATTACCAGTGGCAGTCATGGTCATGCCATCCAGACTCTGCAACTTTTCTGGATAAATGCTCTGAATAATTGCTTGTGCTTCGGCAGCAAATTCAGCATCCTGTTGAAGTGCTAATTTCAGATGTTCGATCAAGTGATCCAATGCTGTACTGGAACCCTGTTCAATAACTGCCAAAGCATCTGAAACTTCGGACTCGTGCTGAAACTTGTCCTGAACCAGTTGATACAAGGTTTGCGTTTGAGCGATCGCAAGCTCGCTTCGTATTTTTGTGGGATTGCCAGCAATAGCATCCGCAATCAATTCCGCCAGCGAGGTTACGGGGTCTGTCATCAATCACTTGATATGAGGTGAAGGCGTTGATTCTGTTATAACCCTATTTATGAGCTTTGTCCTATGGCTGCTGGGTATGCCTCTGACTTAGTGTTCTGGATTTCTGCGATCGCAATACTTGCAAATTCTGGTAGAAGGTGACTGTTTTAGGATAATCAATTCCAGGCTAATACCTCCAACATCAATCGTGTTAATGGATCGTCTGAAAGTTCTTTTGCACGGCGCTCGCGCACCACTGGCTGGAGAAACAAAAGTCTTGCTGGGCTATTTGGGAAAAGACTAAAGCCCAAATTTGGAGTGAACGATGATGAGTTTATGCTAAATATAGCAGTCCTAAATCATTTGTAAGAACGAGGGGCTTTGTGAGAAAGGATTCCGCAGGAATCCTTTCTCACAATCCAAATAGGATCGCTATATTTAAATTCAAGATAGATTACATTAGAGCGCGGAGGTTTGCTAGAGAGTTACTAATTTCAATACAGCAATTTCCAGCCTAGTGAGGCGTATTTGATAGAATGATTTGTATGTTTACTTCATGCTCAATCAAGTGCAACCATACTCACTAGATCTTAGACAGAAAATTGTTGATGCATATCTTGAAGGGAATACGTCGCAACGTCAAATCGCTATACAATTTCGAGTTGCTTATAGTTTCGTGCGAAAGTTAATCAAACAACATCGGGAAACAGGTGAGATTGTCCCCAAACAACGAACTGTGCAAACAC
>NZ_MQTZ01000035.1 GCF_001939115.1 Leptolyngbya sp. 'hensonii'
GGTGGAAATCAGTAAAGACCCAGATGGATTTCCGACATGGCCCAGTTGCCACCAGTGATGGGTCAGATTGGCCTGCAAGTAGGATTCCCAAATTTGAGTCTGTTCTGTTGCAACCGATACAATAATTCTTCCCCCACCTTCGCCAAATAGGAGCAGATCCCAGCGAATGGCTGGTGATAGGGTGGGTAGGGTAATCTCAGCACCCCGGCTCCCGCTGATACAGGCTTCGGCCAGGGCGATCGCCACCCCTCCTTCAGCACAATCATGGGCCGATCGGATCCAACCCTGGCGAATTCCTTCCCGGCAGGCTGCCTGAACCTGCCGTTCCAGTTCGAAGTCCACCTGGGGAGGCTGTCCTGCAACAGTGTTGTGCACCAGAGCCAGATATTCTGAGCCCCCCAGGGTCACCGTAGCCGCCGAACTGTCCAGGGCAGTTCCCAGCAGGTAAATGGGATCACCTTCACTCTGCCATCCCTGCCCACAAATGCGGCTCAGATCGGGAATCAGGCCAACCATGCCCACCACTGGGGTTGGGTAGATGGGCTGGGGGGTGCCTTTGGCGTCTAGGGTCTCGTTATACAGGGAAACATTGCCCCCGGTGACCGGAGTTGCCATTTCCCGGCAGGCTTCGGCCATGCCCCGACAGGCTTCGGCCAGTTGCCAGTACCCGATCGGTTTCTCCGGACTGCCAAAGTTAAGATTATCCGTCACGGCCAGGGGCTCAGCACCCACACAACTGAGGTTGCGGGCTGCCTCCACCACGGCTGCCTTCGCCCCTTCGTAGGGGTTCAGATAGACGTAGCGGGCATTACAATCGACAGTGGCTGCCACCCCGGGGGGAGAGGTCAAGGACTGGGGAACCCCCACCTCCAGAGGTTGCTGGGGCCGAATTCGAATCACAGCCGCATCGGCCCCTCCCGGCAGGAGGACCGTATTGTTTTGCACTTGGTGGTCGTACTGACGATAGACCCAGCGTTTGGAGGCGATCGTCGGGCTATCCAGGAGCTGGAACAGAATGGCAGTCCAGTCCTGAAAGCCAGATTGAGTCTCAATCCCTGCAGGGATACAGTCCGGGAGTTGGGCACTGGTCCAGGCCCAGGCTGCACGGGCATAGTCAGGCGGTTCGGTCAACAGGTCCCGTTCATAGATCGGGGTGTTATCCGCCAGGGCCGTCGCTGGGATTTCTGCAGCCACCTGCCCCTGATAGAGAATACGGACGATCGGCTCTGGGATGACGCTACCTGCTACAACGGCCTGCAACCCCCAGCGATGGAAGATGTCAATCAGTTCCTGTTCCCGACCCTGGTGGGCCACGAATAACATCCGTTCCTGAGATTCAGACAGCAGGTATTCATAGGGCACCATGCCCGTTTCACGGGTCGGAATTTGGTCCAGGTCCAGTTCAATCCCTACCCCGCCTTTAGCAGCCATTTCTGAGGTGGAACAGGTGATGCCTGCCGCCCCCATATCCTGGGCAGCGACAACTGCGCCTGTCTGAAATGCTTCCAGACAGGCTTCAATCAGGGATTTTTCCAGGAATGGATCCCCCACCTGAACCGCAGGTCGATCGGCCTCAGACTCATCACTTAATTCGGCACTGGCGAAGCTGGCTCCCCCCATTCCATCTCTCCCGGTTGTAGAGCCCACATAGAGTACAGGGTTGCCAATGCCTCTGGCTCCTGATTTGACGATTTCGGTGGTCTCCATTAACCCCAAGGCCATGGCATTGACCAGGGGATTCCCAGAGTAAGCCGGGTCAAAATAAACTTCCCCCCCTACGGTGGGCACTCCGACACAGTTGCCATAATGGCTGATACCTGCTACAACCCCTGTGAACAGGCGGCGCGTGCGGGCATCTTCCAGGGACCCGAAGCGTAGGGAGTTGAGGAGGGCGATCGGCCGGGCCCCCATCGTGAAAATATCCCGCAGAATTCCACCAACCCCGGTTGCAGCTCCCTGGAAGGGTTCCACTGCTGAAGGATGATTGTGAGACTCAATCTTGAATGCCAGCCGTAATCCCTGGCCCAGGTCTACCACACCAGCATTTTCTCCCGGACCAACCAGGACTCGTTGACCCTCAGTCGGGAATTGCCGCAGTAGGGGTCGGGAATTTTTGTAGCAGCAATGTTCTGACCACATGACCCCAAACATGCCCAATTCCGCCTTGTTGGGATGACGATCGAGTCGGCGCACAATTTCTTCATACTCTTCGGGCTTTAAGCCCTCCGCCGCAATTTCTTCCGGAGAAAAAGGGGCAGACGATAGAGCGGACATAAGCTTCCCGTAGAGACAAGACAGGTTCCATTCTATAGCTGCTCGGTGGATCCGAATTCAAAATTCAGGAACGTTGCCTGGATGCCCTTGTTCTCGGGAAGATGAATTAGGGGCGTTGGGTCTGCTTATTGCGGAAATAGGCTTCCAGCACCTGCCGTACCATCGGGGCGGCGAAAGATCCTCCCCCACCACCGGAGTTTTCCCCAAAGGCCACCACGACAATTTCTGGCTTGTCAGTCGGTGCATAAGCCCCAAACCAGGTATGGGACTCACGACCAAAATCCTCTGCCGTACCACTTTTACCGGAAATGGGGGGCAGGTTAGACACATTCAAAGCCTGTCCGGTACCGGTGGTAATTACATTTCGGAGTCCCTCTTGCAGGGTTCGCAGGGTTTCAGGTCTCAGATTGAGGGAATCCTGCCAGTTTTTCGATTCCTCATCATCCTTAAGTAAGTGAGGTTTGACCCGATAGCCGCCATTGGCTGGAACCGCAAACATGACAGCTACCTGGAGGGGACTGGCCTGGAGATACCCCTGGCCGATCGACATGTTCACCGTATCCCCCAGAAACCAGCCTTCCTTCAGTTCCTGTTGCTTCCATTTGTCATCAGGGACTAAACCAGGAGCCTCTTCTGCCGACAGTTCTACCCCAGTCTTGCGGCCAAAGCCATAGCGTCGGGTCCAGCGGATCAGGTCTCGATCGCCAACACCCATGGCGATCTGGTAGAAGAAGGTATCACTGCTCCAAGCCATGGCTCCGACAAACCCCAGCGGCCCAAAACCGGCCCGATTCCAATCACCAAATTCAATGCCACCTACGGTAATTGAGGGATAGGTCATGAGCACCGTATCAGCAGAGAATTTGCCAGACTCAATCCCAGCTGTTGTGGTCACAATTTTGAAGGTGCTGGCCGGTGGAAAGCCTTGTAAAGCTCGATTAACAAAAGGATGATCTTCGCTCTGCAAGCGCTGCCATTGAGCGTCTGTAATCCGAGTCGAGAAGAGGTTGGGGTCAAAAGTCGGACGGCTGACCATGGCTAAAATGGCCCCATTTTTGGGATCGATCGCCACAATCGATCCCTTATGGTTCCCCAAAGCGGCCTCGGCTGCTTTCTGCAAATCCATATCCAGGGTCAATTGCACATCCTGACCAGGCAGAACGGGCTTCTGTCCCAAAATCCGAACCACCTGGCCCGCCCCATTGACTTCGACCTGCTGGCCTCCCCAGGTGCCCCGCAATCGCTTTTCATAAGCGGCCTCAATCCCCATCTGCCCAACCACGTCCCCCAGGCGATAGTTCTCACTTTTATATTTCTCAAAGTCGTTATCACTAATCTCGCCGGTGTATCCAATCACATGGGCGGCCAGATCGCCATAGGGATAGTAGCGTACGGCTTCTGCGTCTACCTCAACCCCTGGCAGGCTATTGCTGTACTCTGCCAGGGCCGTGACTTGGGCTGGGCTGATGCCCCGGGCCACCCGAATCAAGAAGGGGGAATTGTATCCAGCCTGTTCCAGGCGCTTTTGAATTTGGTCTTCAGGGACATTCAGGATTTGGGACAGACGCTTGATGGTTGTGGGCCATTCTGCCTTTTTCTGCGCCAGAGGCCAGAGGAAGACAGAATGGGAAAGGCGGCTCCCAGCCAGAATTCTACCTTTACGATCCAAAATTCGACCCCGCTCGGGCTGCTTGGGAATCAGGCGAATGCGGTTGTTGTCAGCTAACTGACGGTTACGATTGCCTTCAATCAGTTGCAGGTAAGCCAGACGGCTGCCAATTCCACCTAGCATAAAGATGCTGATGACTGCCATCAGGATGACAGATTGGTAACGGCGTCCAACGGTCCGAGGACTAGGTTGTTGAGCGATCGTCACTGGTGAAGTGAGCGTCATATTTCCGACAAAATATAAAGAAATACTTAACTAGCTTACCCCTAACCCCGTAACTTCTGTACCGTATGCAATTTGAGTGGGTACAATAGACCAAGGTTTTAACGACGGGAGCCCCTATGTCCCAAGCCGCCGTACAGAGCCAGGGCTCAGCCAAAGTGGATACTGAATTTGATATTGAGCTGCGAAAAGTTTACAAGGTCTTTAACGGCGAACCTGCGGTTAGCCGTGTGGATTTAACGATTCAACGAGGGGAGTTTTTCAGCATCCTGGGTCCTTCGGGTTGTGGTAAGACCACCACCTTGCGAATGATTGCCGGGTTTGAAACCCCTACTGCAGGGGAGGTTCTCATCCGAGGGCAGTTAATGACCAATGTGCCGCCCTATCTCCGTCCGGTGAATACGGTCTTTCAAAGCTATGCGCTGTTCAGTCATCTCACTGTAAAGGAAAATGTAGCCTTTGGCCTGCGCTTGAAGCGCCGGAGCAGGGCAGAAGTTGAGGAACGGGTCAACGAAGCCCTGAAGCTCGTCAAGATGGAGCCATTGGCTACCCGTTTCCCGGCCCAACTGTCGGGGGGGCAGCAACAGCGGGTGGCCCTAGCTCGGGCATTGGTGAATCGTCCAGCGGTCGTATTGCTGGATGAACCGCTGGGGGCGTTGGACTTAAAGTTGCGGAAACAAATGCAGGTGGAACTCTCCACCTTACACCGGGATCTGGGTGTCACCTTTATCATGGTGACCCACGACCAGGAGGAGGCAATGAGCCTTTCCGATCGCATTGCGGTGATGCATGAGGGGAAGGTTGAGCAACTTGGGACCCCACAGGAGATCTACGAGCACCCGGCAACTCCTTTTGTGGCCAGTTTTATTGGGGATACCAATTTATTCCGAGGGCAGATTACCAATATCGATCGATCGATCCTGAAGATTCAGACTGAATCTGGGCTGCCAATTATGGTGCAACCCGTGGAGCCCTGGAACGCAGATCTGATCCGAACCAAGGTAGTGGTTAGTATTCGACCGGAGAAAGTTTACGTCAGCTTCTATCCACCGGATATCCGGCTGAACTGTTTTGAAGGTCGGCTGCGGAATGTCATGTACCTGGGCACCCATGTCCATTACCTGATAGAATTGCCCACTGGAGATCGGCTGACTGTATTGCAGCCGAATACCGCAGGGGCACTACCAGATTCCGATATTCCCATCTATGTTTACTGGGCTACAACAGACTGTTTAGCGTTGCTCGATCGATGAGGCCCATGGCTAGATCTACAAGACGGCAGTTTATCCAGACTGCGACTGCTGCGGCCTCCGGGTTGGCCCTCACCAATTGTGGCTGGACTCTTGCCGAAGTGCGGGCTACGGGCAGCAAGGGGTCCAAAGATGAGTTATTTGTCTACACCTGGACCAGCTACATCGATGATCAGCTCCTGTCTGAGTTCACAGCTCAGACAGGTATCAAAGTCAAGGCAGATATCTTTGACTCTGATGATGTCATGTTGAATACGTTCCAGGCCGGTAAGGGGGTCAATTACAGCATCATCTATCCCTCAGCCTATGGGGTAGAACGGATGATTGAATTAAAGCTACTGCTGCAGTTGGATCAGTCTAAGTTGATTGGTCTAGACAGTATCAAACCTAAGTTTCGAGACCCTCCTTACGATCCAGGCAATCGCTACAGTATCCCGATTAGCTGGGGCACCACTGGATTGATTTACAACTCAGAAAAGCTGCCTACACCGCCGGAGGATTGGGATTATCTCTGGAAAAATAAAGATAAACTGTTCCGTCGCATGACTCTTCTGAATGATGTGCGGGAGGTCATGGGGGCAGTGCTGCGGTCTTTGGGGTATTCCTATAATTCCAAAAATCTGAAGGAAATTGAACGGGCTTATCAAAAACTGGAGGAACTGCGACCTGCCATCCGATTGTTTACCACCGATGCCTGGAAGGAACAAATTCTGGCGGGTGATATCTATCTGGCCATGGGTTATTCGTCTGATGGGGAATCCGTGACTCAGGAAAATCCCAAGTTGAAGTATGTGATTCCCCGCAGTGGTACCTCTTTATGGAGTGATAATATGGTCATTCCAAAAACTGCGCCCAATCCTGACGGTGCTTACGCCTGGATTAACTACATGTCTCAACCATCGGTTGCTGCCTCGGTTTGTCGCCGCCTCAGTTTTGCCACGCCCAATCAGGGTGCCTTTGATCAATTACCTTTAGATATTCGGGAAAATCCAACCCTGTTTCCGCCAGATGAAATCCTGGAGAAATGCGAGAGTATTGCCCCAGTGGGCGATGCTGCAGAAATCTACGATAATTATTGGACAAAACTGACAAGCAGTTAAACTGAAACAGCGCGGTTAATCGCGCCTATTCCCAAAGTTCAAAAGAGCGTTGAATCTGTGGCCAGTTCTTCCCCCTCTATTCCTAAATCTGAGTCTCAGAAGCGTCCCGAGCTCCCCTTGCCCCGGTGGGTAGAACCGATCGTGATGCTGGCTCCATCAGCGCTCTGGTTATTGCTCCTGCTGGTTTTGCCCACCCTGATTATCTTTGAACTCAGCCTGGTGCCAGATATTCGCCCTGGCCAGGTTGTCAATCCCTCCGGTTTTTCTAACTATCTCAAGATTCTTGACCCCATCATTTTGCAGGTGATTGGCCGATCGTTGTTTTTCGCGATCGGAACCATGATCCTGTGCCTGCTCATGGGGTTTCCCGTTGCTTACTGGATTGCATTGATGGCCCCCCAACGCTGGCGTAACCTGCTGGTGATGGGGTTTGTTCTGCCTTTATGGACCTCCTCCCTACTCCGGTCCTATGCCTGGATTACCATCCTCCGTCCGACAGGGGTGATGAATACGCTGCTCACCAGCATTGGCCTGCCTGCCCTGGATATACTGAACAGTAGCATTGCCGTTTTGATTGGGATGAGTTATGGACTACTTCCCTATATGGTATTGATTCTCTATTCGTCCCTGGAAAAGCTGGATCGGCGATTGCTGGAGGCAGCATCGGATCTGGGAGCCAACCCGATCCAAACCTTCTGGCGAGTGACGGTACCCCAGACGATGCCAGGGATTGCGGCTGGTTCGCTCCTGGTCTTGATTGCCAGTATGGGAGACTTTGTTGATCCGGAACTTCTGGGTGGAACCTCTAATATGACTGTTTCCCGCTTGATTTATAACCAGTTTCTCGGTGCTACTCAGAATTGGGGATTTGGCTCAGCCCTGAGTACGGTCTTGATCATAGCGGTGAGTCTGGCGATCGCCCTGTTGATTCGGTTAGGGGGTAGTCGAGCCATTACGGAGGACTGATCCATGCCCACGTCCCAGGCCCAACGTCACTTGAGTCTACCCTGGCAGGCCGCTTTCTCGGTTCTCATGTTCGGCTTTATGTATTTGCCGATTCTGGTGCTGACGGTCTTCAGCTTCAATAAGTCCCAATCAGCGGCCAAGTGGGAAGGTTTTAGCCTCACCTGGTATGAAAAATTCTTCCAGGATTCCCGCATTCTCACATCGCTTCAGAATAGCCTGTTCGTCGGGATTGCCGCCGTGGGCATTGCCGCCGTTTTTGGGACTTTAATGGCCGTGGGGCTGGCCCGCTATCGGTTTCCAGGTCGATCCCTGTACCGGGGGATAACCTATCTGCCAATTATCATTCCAGACATTGCAATCGCAGTGGCGACCCTGGTCTTTCTGGCGGTGATTGCGGTCCCCTTGAGTTTATGGACGATCGTCGCAGCCCACGTTGTCTTCTGTCTGTCCTACGTCTCTGTGACGGTCTCAACCCGGATCAATAGCATCAACCCCCATTTAGAGGAAGCGGCTTTAGATCTGGGAGCAACGCCGATTCAGGCTTTTATTCAGGTGATGTTACCGGAGTTAGCTCCAGCCATTATTTCAGGCTGCTTACTGGCCTTCATTCTGAGTATGGATGACCTCCTGATTGCCAGTTTTACAGCTGGGGGTGGTGTGGCAACCCTGCCCATGGAAATTTTTGGCCGGATCCGCACTGGGGTTAAACCAGATATCAATGCCCTCAGTGTCGTTTTGATTCTGGCATCGGGTCTGGTATTTTTTGCCGCTGAATACATTCGTTACCGGGGAGATAAACAGCGGCTGGGCTAGGATTGGGTTTTCCCTAGCGACTGCTGGCCCGAAATAGCTCTACCGCATCCCGACCATCGGTGTCCTGCAGGTAAACCTTGACTTGCTCATCCTTTGCGGTGGGTAGTTGTTTGCCTGTAAAGTCTGGGTGGATGGGAACCTCCCGATGGCCGCGATCGACGAGAACAGCCAACCGAATGACTTCCGGCCTCCCGTAGTCATTGATCGCATTCAACGCTGCTCGAATCGTGCGTCCTTTGAAGATGACATCATCCACCAGCACTACTGTTTTGCCTGACAGGTCAAACGGGATCTCCGTTTTTGCAGGGGTACGGGGACCAATTTTATCCAGGTCATCCCGGTAAAAGGTGATATCCAGGGCTCCAACTGGAATGGAAATCTGCTCCAGTTGTTCAATCTGGCGAGCCAGAACATGAGCCAGCGGAACACCCCGGGTGTAGATGCCTAACAGGGCCAATTTGGCCGGGTCCCCAGCCCGCTCTACAACCTGGGAAGCCAGTCGGTTCAGGGTTCTGCGTAACTCATCCGCTGAGAAAATCTCGACAACCTGGGGCAGCATAGCTCTTTCCCAAAGACATGAACTCTGAACAGCCCCTAGCCCCATAGGAGCCTTTCACCGGGCTGTGATCCAGTTTGAAACCCCTATCATAGGGACTAACCACAGCAGAAAACAAGAGCGGGTGAGGCGAAGCGCTCGATAAATATGGTCGGGAGTAATTTTTTCGATCGGGTCTCCCAGCAAAGGCTTAGGCCGTGCTATTCCCTGATACCAGTTATTGCCGCCTACCTGGACATTCAGGGCAGCAGCGTAAGCGCATTCACTCCAACCAGAATTGGGGCTGGGATCGAAGGGAGCATCCCGTTGACAGAGACGCCAGACCTGGCAGGGCCTGCCAGAGAGCAAGGCGATCGTCCCCACGACCAGTCGGCAGGGGACCCAAGTCAGGACATCATCCATGCGGGCACTGAACCAACCCAGATCGGTGTACGGAGGGGTACGATAGCCGACCATAGAGTCTAGCGTACTGGCGGCCTTATAGGCCAGGGCCAGGGGGGCACTCCCCACTCCCGGTATCATGGCCCCGATGAGGCCATAAAATAGGGGGGCCAGAACGCCATCGGTGGCGTTCTCAGTCACCGTTTCCAGAACAGCCCGCAGGATCTCTGGCTCAGCCAGGATCTCCGTATCCCGTCCGACATAATGGCTCAACGCCACACGAGCCTGACCTAGATCCCCTGCCTTTAAGGGCTGCAGCACCTCGGTGGCGGCATCACGCAAACTCCGACCCGCAAAGCAGGAGGCCAGCAAAATACTCTCGGATAGAATGCCCGCCAGAGGATGGAGAGTTCGGGCCGCAGCAATCAGGGTCCAGCCCAGGAGACCACTGCCACTGACCAACCCCAAACCCAGGCCAATTCCAGCCACTCTCAAGCATCGGGGGGACTGGAGGATTTTTCGGGCCAGTTCCCCATAACGGGCAATTAACCATCCCATCCCCTGCACGGGATGGGGCCACCCCCACGGGTCGCCAATCAGAAAGTCCAGGCTGGCTGCGATCGCCAGAACAGATGCAGCGTTAGACCACAAAATTGTTCTCCTCTCCCTGGGCGGCCTGCCAACTGCGGGCATCGTAGTAGAGATCTTCCAGAGAAATGCTGTACAGGGCCTCTTTCAGCTTCTGATGGAGCCGATTCCAGAGGGTAAAGGTGACCCAATCTCCGGCCTGGTCAGCATCCGGGACATGGTGAGGCAGGGGCTCGATCGTTTCCCCGACTGCCTCCAGAATCTGTCCCAGGGAAATTTGGGCAGGCAATCGCGTTAGTCGATAACCTCCATGGGCTCCTCGAACAGACTCAATCAGGCCAGCCCGACGCATTTCGATCAATAATTTTTCCAGGTAAGGTGCAGGTAAGTCCTGCCGTTGGGCAATTTCTCTAACAGAGGCAGGCTGATGACCAGGCTGTAAACTCAGATCCAGAAGGGCTTTGACACTGTAATGTCCCCGCGTTGTCAGTTTCATAAAGTGGCCCTCGATCGTCCCTGCCACAAAAGTCTATTCCATCTTGAATGAGGATATGGTCTATCCAATCATTATGGATAGGACTGTCATTGAATGGTCATTTGCCAGGTTGGATACCAATAACCAATGACAAATCCAAACCCACCCCAGCCCTGCGGGTCATCCCTCCTGGGAGGAGATTAACCGAATGACCAATGAGCAACCTATGTTCCAGGCTACCCGCAGACGACTTGCCCTGTGGTACACGATCGTCACAGCGGTACTGTTGTTGCTGTTTATCGGCATGTCCTATCTCTATGTCCGCACGACCTTGATTGAGCGCATTGACGATACCCTCAACCATGTGGTGGAAGTGGTGCAACGATCGCTGGTGATCGAGCCTGTCAACTTTCATCAGGAAGGAGGAGAACTGCGGGTTAATGTGGAAGCCAGTTTTCCAAATCAGGCTGATGCTGGGGAGGATGACCATATTGATCTGGAGTGGTTCAGTCCCGACGGAGACCTGATCTGGTCTACTCTGGCCGAACCTCTGGGAATTCCACTCCATTCCAATCCCAGTGGAGAAACCGTCCATGTGGTTAAGGGAGAAGGGGTGCTCCGTCAGGTGACGCAGCGGGTGCAGATCGGTCGCCAGACCCTGGGCTACCTGCGGGTCAGTCACCCCTGGTTTGAAGTCACCAAGCCAATTCAGCAACTCATCCTGGATTTAAGCCTGGGAACTGTGTTGGTGATTGTCGCCGTTGGGGCGATCGGCTGGTTTCTGTCCGGGTTGGCAATGGAACCTGTGCGGGATTCTTACCAGCGGTTGAAGCAGTTTACGGCAGATGCATCCCATGAGCTCCGAAACCCGATCGCCACCATTCAGACCAATGTTCAGGTGGCCCTGGCGGATCCAGATCCTGACCCGCAATTTCAGCAGCACCAGTTACAGGTGGTGGAGCGCTTGACTCGGCGGTTGGGGCGGTTGGTAGATGACCTGTTGTTTTTGGCTCGACAGGATAGCGGGATGGTCCAGCCCAAATGCTCGGAGGTGCTGATGGAGGACTTGTTGAAGGATGTTCTGGAGGAGCAGCAACTGATTGCCCTGGAAAAGCAGGTGTATCTGTCCTTGCAAATTCAGGAGCAGCCGTCTATTCCGATTAAAATTGTGGCCGATCGGGATCAGATGGCCCGCTTATTTACTAACTTGATTGCCAATGCGGTGCAGTATACGTCAGCCGGGGGACAGGTGCAGGTAATGTTGCAACGGAGTGGCAAGAGTATTCAGGTCAAAGTGCAGGATACGGGGATGGGTATTCCAGAGGAGGCCCTGCCACAAATTTTCGATCGCTTCTACCGGGTAGACCCAGCCCGTACCCATCATCAGGGGGAACAACCACAACCAGCCAGTGGCACTGGATCTGGCTTGGGCTTGGCGATCGTGGACGCTATCGTTGAGAACCACCAGGGCCAGATTCAGGTGGAAAGTAAGCTGAACCTGGGTACCACATTTACCGTGCTATTACCTGTGTAAAAGCAAGCAGTTGGGCTGGAGGCTGGCTGGAGTTTGGTGGATTGAGGAAATGCCGGATAGCAGGATAGAAGCAGTTGGGAGTTCAGAGCCTGCAACAAAGTTTAAAATTCAGATCCTGATTATCTGGCGGCTCATCCCTAGCTTTCTGCCAACTCTATCTCCGGTATGTTGTACTCACTACAAACGACATGTTTTTATAGCGTTATAACAGTCTTGGGACAATTAAAAAATCAAAACCAAAAATTAAGAATAAGCAATCTTTACGAAAGGCTGTTTTTAATTTTTGATTTTCAATTCACCCTTCTTCATTTGCACTACGTTGACACGGCAGAGTTTAAAACGAATCTTAATAAATGAGGCGATTGAGGTCATTGATCGTCTGTATATCAAGGGGATAGATCAAGATGATCAGTAATTTATGTCCATGTTGTGAAACGGTTCTTTTGTACCATGTTAAAGGTCAGCAAGGATATTGGTTTTGCAGGCATTGCTGGCAAGATATGCCTGTTTTATGTAACAGCTTGCGTAGTCCAGGGGTATCGCGCAGCAAGCAGGTAAAAGCTGAGGAATTGCAGGTGCTAGTATCCCAATAAACCCATATCCAAGCTTCCAAAACCCCAGGCACATTATGCTCAGGGGCACTAGATTGTGTCCCTGATTTTTGATTGAGGGAATTCAGTTTTTTGGATCCGAGTGAACAATTAGATCTCCAACTTCTTGAAGAAGTTGGAGATCTAATCACCGCAGTGGTTAAGGTGTGACCGCGCAGATCCTATTCGGCGGCTTTCCTGACTTCATCTTTAACATCTTCAACGGCATGACGAACACTGGCTTCTGCCTGCTTAGCCTTGCCTTCTGCCTGATCTTTGGTGTCTCCGGTTACCTTACCGATCGCTTCCTGAACTTTACCTTCAATGTTTTTTGCTGTGGCTTTTGCTCTATCTTCGAGAGTCATGATATGTCTCCTTACCTATCTAGAAAATGATCAGAAATCATCGCGTCAACACCTATGAGATTACTGATTGAATGCCGCAAATCTCATCTACCAGGAGACTGGATTGTGAATCTAATAACTACTTCTAGAAAGGGAGATTAATGATAAGATAACCGGCTCTTGAGGTAGAGGTGGCAATTTTTTAAATCCATTAAACTGCAGGGAAATAGAATACCAGGCATTGCTAGCTGTTGCACAGTTAGCGGTTGAATGTCCTGGTTTTTATGCCCATCACAGTTGAGCAAAAGCCATGACAAATCCCAATAGAAATCCCAATCGAAGTAACGAACCTATTCTGGATAATTCGATCGACGACACGATCAACGCTAGACCTGCCGATCAAAGGGAAATTGACTACCGCAATGGTTACGTTAAGGGACGTGTTTTGGAGCGAGATACCCAGCAGGCCCATCAAAGGGTAAATGCAGAGATTCACCGGGCAAATGAAGCAACTAATGCTTTTAACGGGCTCATTTTAGGCATTATTTTGGCAGCAGGTGTGGGCTTTGCAGTAGCCGCTTTTTCCCTCTGGTACCGAGATCGTAATCCAGTCCAGATTGCGCCCGTTCCACCAGCCCCTACCTCTCCGGTGCCCAGCAACTCCACAGATCAAAAAACCATCATTGAGCGGACCACCGATCGGGTGCGAGAGATTCCTGTGCCCGTGCCCGTGCCCGCTCCCTCTTCTGAGGGAAATACAACAGCTCCTGCGCCTTCCCAGCCTCAAGGGACTTCCAATTCACCGGCAGATCAGCCCTCGGATTCTCCTTCCAACGAAACCTCTGAATCTCAGCCCAGTGAGAGTCAAACGCCTCCTGCCGGAACAAATCCGTCGGGCCAATAGGGCTTAACGACTTCTGATCAGGATGAAATCTTTAAGCACAACCGGGATAATTGAATCAAGGTTTTGCTAAAGCCCTAGACCTGAAATGAATCCATACGAAAAGTTTGTTTCGACGATCGCGGCTCTCATGCAAGAAGCGGCCCTTTACCCCTTGGGCCATTTTGAACCCAGTACCCTGGTTTCTGCTCCAGCAGAGGCTCCTAGGGTACTTTTGTTTTCTCCCCATCCTGATGATGAATGCCTGATTGGGGGGCTCCCTCTCCGTCTGCAACGGGAGCTCAAGATGAGGGTGATTAACGTTGCGGTGACCCAGGGTAGTAATCGGGAGCGGCAGGAGGAGCGTTATCAGGAGCTGACCAGAGCCTGCCAATATCTGGGCTTTGGGTTAATCCAAATTGGTGATCGGGGCCTGGAAGGCATTAATCTGTCCACCCGAACTCAGCAACCAGAAATCTGGAGGCAAGCCGTTGAGCAGATCGTCTCAATTTTGCAGGAGCAACAACCTACTGCCATTTTTTGCCCCCACGATCGAGATGGGAATACGACTCACATTGGCACCCATTACCTGGTTTTTGATGCCCTGCAGCAAATGGCGACCGACTTCCATTGCATTATGGTGGAGACAGAGTACTGGCAGGCAATGGAGGATCCAAACCTGATGGTTGAATCTGGCGTTGAAGATGTAATTAGTTTCATTACAGCCCTGTCCTTCCATGCTGGTGAGGTCCGGCGTAACCCGTATCACATCCGTCTACCCGCCTGGATGATTGATAACGTTCGGCGAGGAAGTGAACGGGTTGGTGGCCAGGGCAGCACTTCTGCTGGTTTTACCTTTGCAACGCTCTATCGTCTGCGTCGCTGGCAGGCCGGTCAGCTCCATGAGTTTCTTCCAGAAGGCAGAGTCATGGCTATCCCGGATGATTTATCTGAGTTTTTTGTATAGTCTGAACCCATATACCCCATCAAGGTGTCCGAGTCACTCAATCATGACGAGCATCCAAATTTTTCAACCTTCTAGAATGCTGACCAGCGTCAATGGAACTGAACTGCTGGATGGGATCGATCTTGCCCTGGAAGAGGGATATCAGCACTTCTTGATTGATATGCAAGATGCCATGTTCATGGATAGCAGTGGCCTCAGCTTTCTGGTCACGGCCTATAAGCGAGTTCGATCGGCAGGGGGAACCCTTTCCCTCTGTTCCCTGAAAGGACAGGCAGCCATGCTGGTGGAAATTACTCGGATGGACAAGATGCTGGACATTTATTCCGATCGGGATGCTTTCCAGCGGGCCATTAACACCCGACAGGATATCTCCGGGTAGATACGGATCACACCTTCATCCCTCTGATATCACAGGGTAGGGATCTTAAAAATCACCTTAATCTATTGGAAACCTTAGGGTGGATACCTGGAGTTATAGTCATGCCGCATTCGAGTATGACTAAGATGAACCGCACACTGAAACTTATTGCCATTCTGGGGACGGTGACTTTACTGGGTGGAGTCCCTGCGATTGCAGAGGCAAAACCAGTTGCAGCCCCCATCACGCAACAGATGAAAGTTGATAACTTCACCCGTCAAGGTATTCAGAAAGCGGAAGCTGGAGATTTCAACGCTGCGCTGATCGAGTTTGACCGGGCGGTGAAAGCGAGTCCTAAAAGTGCAAGCGCTTACTACAACCGGGGCTTGGCTCAGTATGGTCTCAAGAATTATGAGGCTGCCATCGCGGATTTCAACCAGGCCATTCAACTCAATCCAGCCTATGCCAATGCCTACGGGAATCGGGGCTTGATTCGATATGCCCAGGGCAACATGCGAGGTGCGATCGCAGACTATAACCAGGTTTTAAAGCTTAACCCTAAAGATGCCAATGCCTATAACAACCGGGCTCTGGCTCGGGTGGCTCTAGGGGACTACAAGGGAGCCATGCGAGATTTCACACGAGCCATCATTGCTGACCCTAATTTCGCGGATGCTTATTACAGTCGGGGCGTTGTGGCCAATCGGATGGGAGATGTGCAGGGCTCACGGGCTGACCTGCAGCAGGCTGCCGATCTCTATCGCAAACAAGGCCTGATGGAAGAATACCAGTATGCGATGAACAACATGCAGCAACTGAGTACAGTGAACTAGGGAAACACCACAGAACAGTTCCGGTGACTTTGCGTTTCTACGGTGAAAATATTCTCTAAGCCTCTAATCCTCTGGACAAATATGTTGCAGCCCCTTGAGGTCGTCCCCAGAGAATACGTTCCTGTTTATAAATCGCCATCCCTGGTTTTGCCCCTTTGGGTTTGTAAACATGCCGGGGCTCAGTATAGACGATCGGAACCTGCTCGCTGAGACGCCCCCGGCTGTAGTAGGCTGCCAGATCAGCCGCGAACTGGAGATCGACTTTCTCTGGCACAGCCCCTGGCTCTAATCGCAACAGCACATGGCTACCGGGGATTTCCTGGGTATGGAACCAGAGATCATAGTCTCCAGCCAAACGAAACGTGAGCTGATCATTCTGCCGGTTGTTGCGACCAACGAGAAGTTCAAAGTTACTGGGGGTTCGGTAGCGGTGAAAGTCAATGCCAGAGTCATTCGTCTCCATCCGACTCCGATAGCCTGAAGCCTCCAGATAGCCCTGCTGAATCAGTTCATCTCGAATTTCCTCCAGAGCAGGCAGGTCAGCCGAGGTCTGATAGCGATCCATCTGGGTTAGAGAGGCTTCTACCTGTTCCAGGTACTGGATTTCTGCTTCTACCGCTGCTAGCAGGGGCAACACGGCTGTGCGGGCTCGCTTTAACTTCTGATGCTGTTTATAGAAAGCCTGGGCATTCTGAACGGCATTTTTTTCTGGATTCAGGGAAATAGAAACAGGGTCCCCAGTCATAAAATCGGGCAGTTCGATCGTCGTCATGCCCGGTTGCCAGTGGTGCAGGTGCGCCATCAGGAGATCGGCCTGTTCCCGGTAGCAATCGGCCCCTTCAGATTGCTGCAACCGGTTTCTGAAGGTTGTTTTTTTCTGATTCAGCTTCTCCAGCAGAATTTTAAGCTTCTGGCCTAATTGGTGGTGCACCTGCTCAAACCGTTGCTGATTCAGTTGCTGACCGTAGTAGCTCTGGATTATCTGTTGTACGGTTTCGACCGGAGACACCCGTTGCCAGCCCAGGACCGTGTAGCCCGATCGGGTCCAACCGGGCGAAAAAGTACCCCTGTCCAGACTCTGAAGCCACTCCTGCCAGCGATGGAACAGCCGTTGCCAATCTTCGGTCTGCAGTCGATCGGTGGCTTGTTCGGGGTCCAATCCGGCTTCCTGCAGCATGGAAACGACCAGAGCTGAACTCAGGCCCCGGTAAGTTTTGAGCAAGTTCCGTTTAATAGGCCCTGGGAGCAGGCTGACCCGTTCCTGCCAGCGAGCCAGAGATTCCTGGGCTGTTGGGATGGCGTCCAGCAAGGTGGGGGGAGGTTCATAGGGCTGGCCAGTCAGAATGGGGCGCACCCTCGACTGTTGAGAACTGACCTGGTGGGCAGCCGTCACAATCAGACCCTCCCGATTGACGAGAATGACATTGCTGTACTTGCCCATAATTTCTGTGTAGAGGTGCCAGAGAATTGGATCATCGGGGCGGCGGGCAAATTTCAGATCGATCGCCCGCTCCCAGGGAGCAATGGTCGCGATTTCCACCAGGGCCAGCCCGTTGAGTTGGTGCTGCAATTGCTGACTGAAGGTAAAGGTATCTGGATCACGGGGTGGGGGATCTCCCAGACACAGGTGAGCTGCCTGGGGATGCCAACACAGGGTCAGCCATCCTCGACCCTGCAATGTCCGGAGGGCAATAGCCAGGGTATGGCGATCTCGCTGGTAGACCTGTTCCAGACGGGCAGGCAACCAGTTTTGGCGTAATTCCCCGCAAATAGCCGTGAGCGTTGTGAAATCAACAGGTTGCACAGTGAACTCTAAATCCTACTGGAGGGTAATCCCGATCGCGGCTGTCCATCCCAGTCAAGGCTCTCAGGTTTATAGCTGGAATAGGTTGACTGAGCAAAAATACTTAACCTATAATATTCTTAACGAATTTAAACAAATTTAATAGGTTGTTTGCAAATTGACTGAAGTGAGTCTGAGTGGTAAAGCCTATGAGAATTCCTAGGTATTTTCCATTTTGAAGGATCTCACTTCTATGCTACAAACAGTGCTTCAATCTACTGCCTTCGTTTCCACACACAAGCTTTGACCCCAAAACGATGATGACGCAAGTTCTGGACTCCCTATCCCTCCTGGAATGCTCTGATCCCATCCTTTGCTGCTATGTTAATGGCAGTTGTCAGATGCAAATTGCCCGCATTGCAGATGTCCCAAACTGGTACTTTGAACGGGTTGTTTTCCCAGGGCAGCGACTCCTGTTTGAAGCCCCTTCCCTGGCCCATCTGGAAATTCACACCAGTTTGACAGCAACGTCTATTCTGACGGATCACATTTCCTGTCAGACACTGAAGGTTGAGGAAAAATAAATCTCTGCCACATCTGCTGATAAGCCTGCTCCATATCCTGGGTGAATTTTCGCCCATTCCAGAGGGGCGAAGTCTGACGAGATTTTCGTAATTGCCAGGAAATTTTCTGGCGTAGCGCCTCATCTTTTCCAAGTCGTATCCCCCAGTCCACATACTCCTCACTGCTCCAGGCAATTCCCTCCGTGACCCCCACATTCATCATCATGGTGTAGCTGTTGCGGCTGGAGAAATGCTCTCCGGCCCGGGTGACCAGAGGGATTCCCATCCACAGGGTTTCCAGCGTTGTGGTTGCGCCATTGTAGGGATAAGTATCCAGAACCACGTCAGCAATACCCAGATTAGCCCGGTGGGTCACTTCTGACGGGGTGGCTGGCAAGAACCGCAGCCGATCGCGATCAACGCCTTCTTCCTCGGCCAACTGCAGAAATGCCTTCTTGACGGCTTCCTGGTCAGCCAGACTTTTGATCAGGAAGTAGCTGCCAGGAACAGCCTTAATGATTTGCATTTGTAGGCGAGAGGTCTGGGGATTGCGTTTTGGTCCCTGCTGGGCACTCAGGTAAATCACGGCCTCGTTCGGAATCCCGAATTGTTCCCGACTAATATCGGGAACTCCAACTTCAAAACCATCCACAGCAATATAGGTTTGAGGAAGTCGCCAGATCTCTTCCAGATAGTGTTCCTGGGCGGATTCTGGCAAAACATAGGGGTCGGCGATGTAATAGTCGATCTCTGGAATCCCAGCGGCATCCCAGCCCAGCCAAGTGACCTGCACAGGTGCTGGTTTCAGGCTCATCACTTCACAGGTGGTATCCAGAGTCAAACTTTCCAGATCAACGAGAATATCAATTTCATCGGCAAATACCTGATCCGCGATCGCACAGGAGTCAATGCCCAATTGGCGGGTCTGAAATGCCGGATCAACAAACCAGCGCTGGGTAAACACATCAATTTCTGGTTGATTGATCAGGTAAGTGTAAACCTGAAACTGCTCTGAATTATGGTGCTGGAAGAGCCAGCGAGCCAGCCAACCGACGGAATGCTGTCTGAGGCAGGTAGACAGGTATCCCACTTTGAGGATCTTATTGGGCGGTGCTGTTCTGGCCAGGGTGCGATGACGTTGCTTAAACTTTTCGACCCGTTCCTGGAAGTAATACTGCAGAGCCCGCTGAGAGAGGGTACTAACCTGATTATGAAAGAAGCGATTATGGGCCAGATCATCGACCAGGTAAGGCAGAAAAAAAGTTGACGTAAACATACAGGCCGCTGTGGGGGGATTGAGATCGTCTGGCGGAACTTCAATCAGAACCCGCAGCAACCGTTCATGTTCCATCAACGCCTGTTGGACTTCATCCCAGAAACCACCGGCTGTCATTAATCCCCGCAATAGCAGGTAACTGCCGAAGACCTGAGTGGGGATGGAACTGGCCAGGGCACAGTACTGACGGGCCACCTCAATGCCCTCTTCATACCGACTTGCCTTTTGATAAAAAGCGGACAGGCGACCCATCACAGCCAGATCATTAGGGCGAATTTTGAGACAGAGTTCTGCAATGCGACAGGCATGGGGGGCTCGCATCTGGGCGTAGCAGACCAAATTGGAAATGTGAACCAGATGGCTGAGCCAATGTTGCTCATCTTCAATGTAAGGAATAGCTGCTTCAAACAGGTCGATCGCCCGATCGGGTGCATTACTCTGGGTTAATCCAGTAATCACGGTTTCCAGTAAAAGCTGTGGGCTGACTTCCAGGGGAGGATGGTCACCCATGAGGGTAATGGCATCTGTCAGAGCGCTTTCTTCATCCAAATTAGCCTGGGGATATTGGGTCAGCTGGATAATTCGCAGCAGATTATTCAGATTTTGGGGGCAAATTTCCTGAATGTGTCGGCGCAGTGCCCAAGCAATGGCATATTTTTCCAGGCACTCCTGTCGTTCCGCTTCCAGTTGCACCACTTGCAGGAGTTCTTGCGTCCAGATCTCTTCCTGATCGGCATCTGCTTCTGCCAGGGCCATTAACCAGGTTGCCTGAGCTTCTGCTTCCTGGCCCTTCAGCAACAGGGCCATACCCAGATACCAGTAGTTAAGGGTGCAGTTAGGCTCGTCCTCGATCGCCTGCTCGTAGACCTGAATTGCCTGCCCATATTCGGCTTCCAAAAGATACTGATAAGCCTGAACTTGCAAGTCAACCGGTATTGTCAATTCCGATCCGAGACTCATGGCACTGTCATCCTGCGGGAGCAAATCTTGAAAAAACAAGAGTGGGCAGGTATCCCGCCCACTCTAAAAATTAGATTAGCATTGATTATGCTGTCGTCTGACTCAGCTTACTTCGCATCAACCAGCTTGTAAGCACCGGCAGTGGGGGTAGCCAGACACTGTCCGTTGGTGATCATGGCGGGGGTAACATCAGGGAAGTTGGTTGCATCAGGCTGCTTACCTACTTGCTTCGTTTCGCACAGAACAGACAGAGAGGTTGTTTCACTGGTTTCTTTAACGGTACCCAGAGAAACGCCGCCTCTGTAGGAGCGCAGGGGACCTTTCAAAGAAATGGCCATGTTGTTGACATACTGGGTGTAGTCAGCAGAAGCGGGAGCTGTAACGCGATACTGGTAGTTCACGGTTTGGGTTTGAATCCCCAGACCCAGAACCTGTACCGTGGAACCGAAGATGCTGTTTTCAGCAATGTAAGCGGTTTGAGCCCGGTTCATGGAACCAGAGTTCTGCTTGGCTTCAGACTGCTTGGCTTTGTTGGCCTGGTTCAGGAAGGAAGGCAGTGCGATCGCGGACAGAATACCGATGATGATGATAACAACCAGCAGTTCAACCAGGGTAAAACCCTTGTTTTCTCTGCGCTTTTGAGCGAGATGCTGCAAGAATTTTGCCTTAAATTCAGTCTTCATTTATGAGGTCTCCTTGAATGCGGGATGCTTGGCTTCTAACTCCTGTGACTAACTTACCCAATCTTTCTTCCCTTCATATCACTCAACCCAATTTTTTTTTGTCATTTGGTCAGTCTATCCGAATCGTCAGGTCGTAGAAATGAAGCGTAGGGCCGCTATAGCAAAAGACGTAATAATTTCCTGAACCCGTCAAGGGAGCCTCGAAAGTCTGATTCTCTTGATCAAGCAGGGTCAGTCGCTGCCCCTCCGGCGTGAAAACTGCCACAAACGCCCGTGCCCCCAGACTATGGACAGTAATTTTCAGTACCTGCCCCTTCTGAGCTTTCAGCACATAGACCCGATCGCCCGCTCCTGAAATCACTGCCCCAACCGTGTAGGGCGAAAACAGCAACCGACTCTGGGGTGTATGTTGCAGAATCGTCTTGAGGCTGAGTTGGGCCTGTAGAGGCGTGACCGAAAACAGCAAAGCAGCCAGAGTCGTTGCCATCAAAATTACAGGTTGCACATTTCTCGTCAGCATAAAATTCGTTGTCATCAGCAGGATAGAGCGGCTAGGGACAGAGGGATACCCTTGCCTACTATTTACAATTCAAATTGCAACTGCCGTATTTCATAAGTCCCACGAATTAATCTGCGGCAAGTTTTATGTGCATAAGCCCTGGGAACCACCTTAATGCAATTCCTGCATTTGATTGATGCGATATAGGATTGAGGGGGTGAATTCAGACTTTTCTTTGTGGGTTTACTGAAGATGGAGAGGCTCGTTCCTCAATCCTCCAAATCTTTTACGCTGCAGTTGCCCTGCCCAAGCTATGGCTGATGACTTAACCCCCAAATGGCACCCCTACCAGGGCTGGCTTTTACAAATCTCTCCGCTCTGGCATGGTTTTGTCTTTAACTGTTATCCGGCGGAAGCAACCGGGAGCTGGCAGAATCAGCACATTTACCTGAATTATGATGATGCTTTGCTGGCAGCCAAGCAGTTTGTCGATCGGCAGATTGCTGTCTCTGCGCTTCAACAAGTTTTGCAGCGCTGGTTCGCCCAAGGACTGATCAGTCTGACCGAGTACAAAAAAGCCAGCCAGTTACTGCCATAAACCGCAAGTAGGTTAGCAGCGGCATGATTCAGTATCTGGCAGTTAAAATCGTGACGACGAGCATAAAGTCAGTCTCATCAGGCTCCCTCCTCTCTGTCATCAGCACGAGCCAGCATTGTCCCCATCATCACAATCTCTATGACCCTCGATCGGCCTGATTTAGCCAGTTCCCAATCCCTGGAGCCTCTGCAACTCTCCCTAAAAGCTTACGGATTCCTTCGCAGATCACAAATTCATTCGATTGCTGATCTGCTGGACTATACTCAGGAAGATTTGTTGATCCTGGATGAAGAGGTGGGCCAGGAGATTATCACCGCACTGGAGCAAAAGTTCGCGATCACCCTGTCCCCGAAATAGTTCCTCCCTATGGCTGCTCAACCCTACGACCTGTTGTTGCGAAACGGTCAACTCTTACGATCGCCACAACATCTGGAAAAGGCCGACATTGCCATTCAAGGCGACCAGATTGCTGCTATTTCGCCTCACTTGCAGGGATCTGCTGTTCTGGAAATTGATGTGGCAGGGCAGTTAGTCAGTCCTCCCTTTGTGGAGTCCCATATTCATCTGGATTCCGCGTTGACGGCAGGTGATCCGGGCTGGAACCAGAGTGGCAGCCTGTTTGAAGGGATTGAGATCTGGCGTGAACGCAAACAGAGTCTGACCCTGGAAGATGTGAAGCAACGGGCCATTCAAACGTTGAAACAGCAGGCCACCCAGGGGGTTTTGTATGTCCGCTCCCATGCAGATGTCAGCGAACCGACTTTAACAGCATTGCAAGGACTGTTGGAAGTCCGAGAAGCGGTCAAAGACTGGCTGACTCTTCAGGTTGTTGCGTTTCCTCAGGATGGGGTTTACGGCAGTCCCCAGAATGAGGAATTGTTAGAGGAAGCGCTTCGGTTGGGAGCGGATGCAGTTGGGGGAATTCCCCACTACGAGTTGACCCGCGAGGATGGGGTGCGATCGGTCCAGCGCATCTTTGAACTGGCCCAGCGGTACGATCGCCTGATCGACATTCACTGTGACGAAATCGACGATGATCAATCCCGGTTTCTGGAAGTGGTGGTAGCCTGCGCCATTCGCAGTGGTTTGGGGCCGCGCGTCACAGCCAGCCATACCACCGCCTTCGCTTCCTACAACAATGCCTATGCCTTAAAACTGATGGGTTTTCTGCAGCGAACCCAACTGAACTTCATTGCCAATCCCCTGATCAACATCACCTTACAGGGGCGGACGGACACCTATCCCAAACGGCGCGGTGTCACCAGGGTCAAGGAGTTGTGGCAGCAGGGACTGAATGTCAGCCTGGGCCATGATTGTATCCAGGACCCCTGGTACGCCCTGGGTACCGGCAATATGCTGGATGTGGCCTCCATGGCTGTTCACGTTTGCCAGATGACGGGCAGAGCCGAGATCGATGCCTGCTACAACATGGTGACCTGGCAGGGAGCCCGCACCCTCAATCTCCCTGTCTATGGGCTAGACGTGGGGCAACCAGCTAATTTAATGGTGCTGGATGCGGATAGCCGCTATGAGGCGATTCGACAGCGATCGGTAGTTCGATGGGTGATTGCCCGTGGGAAGGTCATCTCCCAAACTGAGCCCGCCCACCAGACAAGCTTTCTGACCTGACTGGCAAAATTGGGATAAAAAGAGCTCCCCTAGGCATTCAAGGGGAGCCAATCACTTAAGGAGTGATGAGGTGTAGTACTATTGTACCAAAAACAACATCCCTGTCAAGCTTGCAAGATTGATGTCCCATTGAAAGCTGCATCAATCCCTGTCCAGACTTCGGAGTTCTCCAGCCAGAGAGTTGCTGTAAGTCTCTCCCTGTCTTCCTTCCAAGGGGATTTAAATGGGTTTTGTATATCCGAATACAGATTTACCCTCTAATAATTGGTGGAATCAAAGTCACTCATGCAGATTTTATGACGTTGAAGGGCAAGGACAAGTGTTGAAAAAAATATCAATGGTATGCCTTGTAGCACTATGGCTGCTCAGTGGACCTCTTATGGGTAATGCCTGGGCTCAGGAGCCCCCTCCTGATCCGGTGGCTACTGCAACAGCGGCAGCTGCTACGGCTCAGGTCTCCGCTGATACAGCTTTCATGTTGCTATGTGCTGCACTGGTGCTACTGATGACACCAGGATTGGCTTTCTTCTATGGCGGATTTGTGCGATCGCGCAACGTCCTCAACACGATGATGATGAGTTTTATCCTCATGGCCCTGGTAGGAGTGTCCTGGGTTCTCTGGGGCTATAGTCTGGCCTTTGCTCCCGGTTCTCCAGTGATTGGAGGGTTGCAATGGTTTGGCCTAACTGGCGTTGGTCTGGAGACAACTGATTATCTGAAGGGAACTCAGCCTGAGGCCGTTGTCTCCTACGCAGCCACAATCCCTCACCAGGCTTTCATGATTTACCAGGCAATGTTCGCCATCATCACACCTGCCCTGATGTCAGGGGCGATCGTGGAACGGATTAATTTCCGGGCCTACTTCCTGTTCGTGCTGCTCTGGGCTACCCTCATCTATGCTCCCGTTGCCCATATGGTTTGGGCTAAAGGGGGATTGATGGGGTTGTATGGCGGTTTTGGAGCCCTGGACTTTGCCGGTGGAACAGTCGTTCATATTAGTTCTGGTGTGTCAGCTCTGGTTGCTGCTCTGATCATTGGCCCACGCAAAACCTATCCCAATCAACCCTCTCCGCCTCACAACGTGCCCTACATTCTGCTGGGTGCTGGCCTCCTCTGGTTTGGCTGGTTTGGCTTTAATGCAGGCAGTGCTCTTGCTTCCGGTGGTTTGGCTACCGTAGCTTTTGTCGCTACGAACACAGCAGCAGCAGCAGCAGCCCTGACCTGGGTTCTGCTGGAGTGGGCTCTACTGGGCAAGCCTACGGCAGTGGGTATTGCCACAGGTGCCGTTGCGGGTCTAGTAGGAATTACTCCAGCGGCTGGTTTTGTCACCCCGCTGAGTGCAATTTTTGTAGGCTCTATCGTTGCAGTTTGTTGCTTCTTCGCTATTCGGATTAAGAACAAGTTGCAGATTGACGACTCCTTGGATACCTTCACGGTTCACGGTGTGGGGGGGACTTTTGGTGCGATTCTGACCGGTATTTTTGCAACCAAATTTGTCAACTCAGCCGGTGGCAACGGGTTGTTATTTGGAACAGATGGTAAGTTCTTCAGTGAAGGAGCTGATGCTAGCCAGGTGTTGAAGCAGCTGGCTGCTGTAGGGATTACCTATGTCCTGGCTGCTGTTGGAACATTCATCATTCTGAAGGCTCTGGAATTAACAGTTGGCCTGCGGGTCAAGCCTGATATTGAGCTACAGGGTGTGGATGTGTCTGAACATGGTGAAGCAGGGTACGGCGAGGAATTCGGGAGTTCCTCCCACGTGCCTACCCCCAGTGAGGTCACCTGAGGTTGAAAGTAGATTCTGGCGATTCTGTGTAACTTAGAGGTGTGGGCAAAGAACAGGGGTTCCTTGCCCATATTTTTTGCCTAGACTGTTGTTCAGGAGACGGGAGTCCGCATTCATGGGGAACAGGCCTGCATTCTTGACCTGACCCACTTAACGCAGTGAGTCCCTTACACTGTAAAAAGAGCTTCTTAGTCGCGGACAAGGTATGCGTAGATATGGAGTAGCTCCGCTCTGGAGTGGGTTATTGGGAATGGTCCTGTTGTGGACGGCTCCAGCCCTAGCTCAGCAAGTTTTCAGCCCCCCATTGCGGCAAGTAATGACGCTAGAGGAAGTTCTGCAGGATCTGGCTCAGGCAACGGTCATTTATCTGGGGGAAACCCACGATCGTCCTGCCGATCATGAGACTCAGCTCGATCTGATTCGCCAGTTGCACCGGAAGAATCCCAGGCTGGCGATCGGCCTGGAAATGTTTCAGCGGCCCTATCAACCCGTACTGGATCAGTATCTGGCTGGGAGGATCACAGAAGAGGAACTACGGCAGCAGAGTCAATACGATCAGCGCTGGGGCTATCCCTGGTCATACTACGCGCCTATCCTGCGCTATGCCAGGGAACACCGTCTACCCCTACTGGCCCTCAACAGTCCCAGCGAGATCACTCGTAAGGTGGCCCGCCAGGGGCTGGAATCCCTCACAGCAGCAGAACGGGCCATGATTCCCCCGATCGCTGAACTCCGCACCGATAACGTGGCCTATCGCCGGATGATGCGGCAGATCTATGAGGGCATCCACAAAGGACAGAGCGCCAGCGGGAACTTCGAGCGGTTTTTCCTGGCCCAGGTGTTGTGGGATGAAACCATGGCCGAGACAATCGCCCGCTTTCTCACGGCCCAACCTGATTACCAGGTCGTTGTCTTGGCTGGCCAGGGCCATGTTGTCCATGGCTATGGGATTCCCGATCGGGTGGCCCGCCGCATGCGCCGATCCACCTTTCAACAGCGCACCCTGATTCTGAATCCTCCGCCTGAGGAGAAAGCATTTAACGATCCAACGATCGCAGACTACTTGTGGGTTTCAGACGATTGAGCTAGGGTAATGGGAAGCTCTTGTAGCTACCGTCACCCTTACTATATCCGCAATCCATGGGTCTGGAATTATGCTGAAGTTCCTGATTACAGTAGTCGCGATCGCGCCGCCCACCTTTCTGTATGCCTGGATTGTGCGTCAGGTCGATCGGTTCGAAAAAGAACCGGTGGGCTATCTGATTGCCGCTTTTGCCTGGGGGGCACTGCCAGCCATTATTCTGGCTCTAATCTTACAAATCGCTCTACAGGTTCCCACCAGCATTCTGTTGGGGGAAAGTCTGAGTGCAGAGTTTGTTTCCACAGCCGTTAATGCGCCCGTCACCGAGGAAATCCTGAAGGGATTGGCTGTGGCCATCATCTACCTGACTCGGCGACGGGAGTTTGATGGCTGGGTGGATGGGATCGTCTATGGCGCAACAGCCGGTTTTGGCTTTGCCTACGTGGAGAATATTTTCTACCTGATGGGAACAGACTCCACCGAAGGCTGGGTGGGCTTATTCTTCCTGCGCGTGTTGATTCTGGGCTTTATGCATGGGTTCTGGACAGCCCTGACCGGGATCGGCTTTGGGGTGGCCCGCCACATGCGGAATCCCTTCGGCAAAGTCGTCGTGATCGCGATCGGCCTGATTTCAGCCATCACAGCCCACCTGATCCACAATGGTTCTCTGGTTCTGGCTGAGGCCAGCAGTGGCCTGACGGTGTTGCTGGCAATTTTGAACTATCTATTTTTAGGAATTTTGCTGCTGGTCCTGGGGATTGTGGCAGCAGCAAACGATCGCAAACTAATGCGGAAATACCTGGAGGATGAAGTTCCTCATATCATTACTCCTGATGAATATGCGGGGCTCTGCAGTACCAGCTACCATGCCCAGAGCCGGTTTCGCATGGCTCCCAAGAAGAAGCGGGCCTTTATCCAGGCAGCAGCCGAATTAGCCCAGAAGAAGTTTCAACTGGCTCAGATGGGCGAAGAACATGGGAATTCAGCCGAAATTGTGAAAATGCGTGAGGTGTTGCGAAAATTGAGCACATCATCCCTGGCCTAAATGCTCGACTAAGGCTTTGAATTGGGGCACCAAATCGGGACGACTGACCACCAACGTGGGGTAAGGCCGATCACCATAATCCTCGCCCACCTCCAGCGGGAACAGAGACTGCGACTGAAGCGGCACCCAAACAGCTCCAGCAGCCTGCACGATCGCCCATACAGCAGCAATATCCCAGATCTTGGGAGTGGCCTCGACCCCTCCCAGGGCCGCACCGGCAGCGATCGTCAGCAGATTATAGGTGGCTACTCCCAGCATGCGAATCTTGCAGGGCACGGGTTGCTGCAGGACTGATGTGCTGCGGGCACAGAGGTTAAAGAAATGGTTGGGAGAGGGATCTTCGCTGCTGACGCGAATCGGATGGTGATTGCGGAATGCCCCTGCCGGAAGCGTCAGGCCAGAGTCTCCCGGCCAGTAGCCATAGAAAGACTGGCCCAAAGGCGGGAAATGGACATAGCCGAAAACGGGTGTGCCCCGGTAGAGCAACCCCAGGGAAATGCCCCAGAGCGGTAATCCCCGCGTGAAATTGGTGGTGCCATCCAGGGGATCGATAATCCAGCACCAATCATTTCTCGGAAAAACATGCTCCACTTCTTCGCTGAGGGCACCATGATCTGGAAAGGAAGCCGCGATCGCCCCCCGCAATTCCCGATCGGCCCACTGATCGGACTGCGTCACCAGACTGCCGTCTGCTTTCTCCGCTGCCTGCGCGGTGCCAAAGTCAGCCAGGAGACGGGCTCCGACTCGCTGGGTCGTAACCTCAGCAAAGGTGAGCACCTGGTTCCAGAAAGAATCTTGAATCATAAGGTTATGGAAAGATATCTTGAGTGACGATTTGACCCTGAATCATGGTGTGATATTGCGCAACACTCAACCATCAGATGGGATCATGGAGAATCACTGCAGATTGCCCAACACCTGATAGGACTGAACCAGAGGAGGTAACCATAAGCCAGAAGACGATCTTGGGTGATTCTACTGTAGAGCTTAATCCCGATCGGCAGCCAGAACATTTGCAATTGCCTCCCGCGAGGTAGTCTGAAACTCCTGCACATTCACTCGACTTAAGAGTGCGATCGCCAGCAGCATACAAAGACCCTGGAGCAGAAAGACTGTACCATAGGCCAGGACCAGGTTAGTGGTTAATTTCTTGCCCAGATCCAGGGTCGTGCCTCCGATCACTGCTGCCAGTCCCCGTGCTAGGGCCTGGGCTAATCCCCAGGCCCCGATGAAAGTGCCAGCCGTCTCCGCCGCCGTCAAGTCCAGCATCAGGGTGATGGCTCCAGTCGTGGCAATCCCTGAAGCCAATCCAAAGATCAACAGCACCAACTGGAGCATCTGGGGGTTTGCTGCAAATCCAGCGGCAATCACCAGGACCAGGGACAGCACCACGCCCTGACAGCCCAGCTTAGCGGTTTGCCGTTTGCCATACCGGGGAGCCAGGAAAAAGCCAGATCCAAGAATCCCAATCAGGGTTCCCGTGCCCCAGAATGCGTTCAAGGTTGCTGTGGCCCCAGCAGGCATCTTAAAGACTTCCCCCCCAAAGGGTTCCAGGATCGCATCCTGGAGAAACAAGCCGAGGGTCATGGCCACCAGGAAGGTAAAGAAAAAGCGCGTTTGCCGACTGGCTGTCAGAATCCCCCAGGCTCGTCCCAGGGTGATCTGCTGCTCAGATCCCTGCCCCTGAGTTCTGATTGTGAAGCGAGAGTATTGGCGTTCCACATTCCAGGTGGCAATCACTGCCAGACCAACCACAATCCAGGGAATCACCAGAAAGAGTCGATTGATACTACTTTGCAAGAGTTCCAGGGAGGGGTCATTGCCCAATTTCTTCAGCATGACGCCGATCGTAATCCCACCGATGATCGTGCCTCCAATCAGCATGGCCCAGTCCACCCCGACAATTCTGGAACGGTCCTCCTCATCCGTTACATCCACTAGCAGGGTGGCAAAAGGCGTAGAACAGGCACTGACCGCAATGCCATACAGACCAAACAGGAAAGCCAGTAGCGCCGTCCAGGCATAGGTGGTCGAACTCCAACCACTGCTCTGGAGATTAGCCCCCACCTGCCACATCACCTGAACCGCCACGAAGGCGATCGTGGCAAAACTGACTGCACCGCAGAGGACGTAACCCGTACGGTGCAGGCCAAACAGGGGGCGTGTGTCAGAGAGTTGGCCGAACCAGACCCGCAAGGGAGCAACGAACAGGGTAACGGCCAGGACCACGCTGGCGATCGTGGCCGGTACCCCTAACTCCTTAATCAACACCCGATTCAGCAGACCAAATAGCAGGACAGACATCATGCCCAGTCCCATTTGAAATAACCCCAGCCGCAACATGATGCCGAGGTTAATCCGGGGAGGTTGCCCGGGTGCTTCCGATCGGGGACGTTGAGAATCTGCAAGATTGTTGGGGGTCATAACTGTTTTGGAACGATGTTTGAAAAAGCCGATTGATCTGAACGTTTAGGGAGCAGGCAAGCCAGTAAAACAATCGTGCTCTTCTAGAATAGAGAAGTTGACTGAACCAGGACAAGCCCGTGACCGCAGTAACCCTACCCACGATCAAATTTTTGCAGCAGCCTACGCTGACAGCCTGGGTAGAACAGGCGATCGCACACCTGGATACCATTCTGCTGGATCATTCCCATTGTGAACGAAAAGCGGCAGGTGTAGCTCTCAATCTGATGTTTCGCTATCCCTCCAACACCAAACTGGTGCGGCTCCTGACGGCGATCGCTCGGGAAGAACTGGAACACTTTGAGCAGGTGAACCAGTGGCTGGAGCAGCGGGGGATTCCCCTCGGTCCCCTCTCGGCTCCTCCCTACGCCGCCGGGCTGAAAGCCGAAATCCGGCGGGCAGAACCCGATCGCCTGCTGGATTCCCTGCTGGTGGCTGGCCTGATCGAGGCTCGCAGCCACGAGCGCCTGGGCTTGCTGGCAGAACATTGCCCTGATCCGGAACTGGCCCGCTTCTACCGGGGGCTGATGGCATCGGAAGCCCGCCACTATGGGGTTTACTGGCTGCTGGCAACGGAGTATTGCGATCGGGAGGACGTGACCCAGCGACTGGCGCAACTGGCGGCAGTGGAAAGTCAATTGCTGGCGACGCTCTACCCCCAACCCCGGATTCATAGCTAATGAGAATCCAGTACCAAGATTTTCTCATTCGCACCTGGGAAGCAGGCGATCGTCAGGCGGCTGGGGAAGTCATTCGTTCGGTGCTGGCGGAGTATGGCCTGGACTGGGAGCCAACCGGGGCCGACCAAGATGCACTGGAGGTCGAAACGGCTTACCTGCAGCGGGGCGGCGAATTCTGGGTGGTGGAATGGCAGGGACAGATTGTCGGCACTGCCGCCTACTATCCCGTGAGTCGGGGGGAAGCAGCGGTGGAGATCCGCAAGATGTACCTGCTTCCGCTGGCGCGGGGCCAAGGGCTAGGACGCTTTCTATTACAGACCCTGGAGGGCACGATCGCAGCCCGCCACCTGCAGCAAATTTGGATTGAAACCGCTACCGTACTGCGAGAAGCAGTCCAACTCTATGAGAGCAGCGGCTACCAGCCTGCGACCGGGGTAGAAGTGGCTCGCTGCGATCGGGTCTATGTTAAGACCCTTAAGTCGGTAGATTAAACTCGGCAAATAGCTGATCAATGGGAGGTCGATCGGCCATAACTTGTTCCCTCTCCGCTTCCAACAAGTGAATCAGGACTTGATCTCCTTGGGTTCGCGCAACCTGCAGTCGTCGCTCAATATTTCGTTGAATATTTTCCAGGTGAACTGCTGTCGCTTGTTTCAGATCTTCAGAACTAACTTGGGGAACTGACATGGCATCATCTTCAGCATGGATGTATTCATCGCAACTATCAGGAATCCGCCCCTCTACCACCTCGTAAAGCGTAGAGGGTTCTCTGCTGGGATGATGTATCTGCCTGAACAGTTAGCCAGATTCATGCAGGAAACCCTGACCATCTCTATTGATACAATCGGGACAGAATTTTGTGGAAGTGCATTTGTTTTATGGCCCGGATCCCCACCCTGACCTTCGATCGGGGGACATTAATTTTGCATCCGCCCCCCCGTGGCAAAGCCTGGGTTGATTATGCCACCTGGGACGATCGGGTAGAACGCTTTCGGATTCCGGCGATCCAGTACCGGCCTCTGGTCTCCGTCCTGCAAACGGAAGGAACTGCCTTTGAGGATCGGGCCAGGGAATTTCAGAGCCTGGTCCTCGCCCCAGCCCTGGAGATGCAACCCTATCCCCATCAGGAGGAAGCTCTCACCGCCTGGACCCAGGCTGGACGGCAAGGGGTGGTGGTTCTGCCCACTGCTGCCGGGAAGACCTATTTGGCCCAACTGGCGATGCAGGCGACCCCCCGCAGTACGCTGATTGTCGTGCCCACCCTGGACTTGATGCACCAGTGGTATGCTCACCTAGTGGCGGCGTTTCCAGATATAGAGGTGGGCCTGCTGGGGGGAGGCTCCCGCGATCGCACGCCGATTCTGGTCGCCACCTATGACAGTGCGGCCATCCATGCAGAAACCCTGGGGAACCAGTATGCCCTGCTGGTCTTCGATGAGTGCCATCATCTTCCCAGTGACTTTAACCGGGTGATTGCCGAGTATGCGATCGCCCCCTATCGCCTGGGGTTGACCGCAACCCCCGATCGGGCAGATGGGCGGCACGTAGACCTGGATACGCTCGTGGGATCGATCGTCTACCAGCGCACGGCTGAAGATCTCTCTGGTCAGGCTCTGGCTGACCATGAGGTGGTACGGATTACTGTAAACCTGTCCCAGCAGGAACGGCAGCGTTATGACAAACTGATGAAGCTCCGCAATGGCTTTCTGCAACAGTCTCATATTCGGCTGGGATCTCTGGAGGGCTGGCAGCGATTTGTCCAAATGAGTGCCCGATCCCAGACTGGACGACGGGCCATGCTGGCTCACCAGGAAGCCCGCAGCATTGCCCTGGGAACCGAAGGCAAACTCCGGATTCTGGCAGACCTGCTGGCGACCCACTACCCGGAACAAACCCTAATCTTTACCAGCGACAATGCCACGGTCTACCGGATCTCCCGGGAATTTCTGATTCCAGCCATTACCCACCAGACACCAGTGAAAGAACGCCATGCCATTTTGCAACGCTTTCGGGAGGGCACCTACAGAACGGTGGTGACGGCCAATGTCCTGGATGAAGGGGTGGATGTGCCGGATGCCCGGATTGCCATCTTTCTGTCGGGGAGTGGCTCCAACCGCCAGTTTATTCAGCGCTTGGGCCGAGTACTGCGTCGGGGCACGCAGCAGAACAAGCAGGCGATTCTCTATGAAGTGGTGGCGGAAGACACAGTGGAAGAAGGAACCTCCCAACGGCGGCGACGGGCACCGGGCAGCGATCGACCTCAGCAGTTGGCGTTAGTCCCTAACGTGAGTTCTCAAGATTCGGCAACGGCAGTGCCCCGCGTGGCAGAATCTTCTCCAGCCTGGGATATCGGCGACTTTTGATTAGGATAACCTTGAGCGCTGCAACTGCTACATCCAGGCCACTATGGTTACAGCACATGACATTAAGATTGCAGCATAATCCATTGTTAATTGCAGGCTATGCAGAAGGAATGTTGAGCGATCGCATTCGAATGCATGCACCACCCATTCGAATGTTCCCTATGACTGAAGCGCTGTCCTTAGACCATATTCGAATGCATGAGCTGCAGATGTGAATGTTCCCTATGCTTGAAGCCTTGTCCATAGAGCATATTCAAATGCACCGCTTGCACATGTGAATGTTTCCTATACTTGAAGCCTTGTCCACAGAGCGGATTCAGATGGTTGGCTTTGCGATTGAATTGCAGGAGCAGCCCATGCGATCGCAACGAGTCATGCAGTTCCATCCAGAGGACTCCGGACTCCCCGATCGCCGCGATTCAGCCCATGGGTATAAATCATCGTTGTTTTTACATCCTTGTGTCCAAGCAGTTCTTGAATCGTGCGGATGTCGTAGCCGCTTTCTAACAAATGAGTGGCAAAACTGTGACGAAAGGTGTGACAGCCAATCCGCTTGGTGAGCTTCACAGTCTTTGCTGCTTGTTTAACCGCTTTTTGTACTCCACTTTCATGTAAATGATGTCGGCACATTAACCCGTTGCGAGGATCTTTGGTCATTGAACCAGATGGAAACACATACTGCCAAATCCATTCCCGGTTGGTGTTTGGATATTTACGCTCAAGCGCAAAGGGCAGATTCACAGATCCGAATCCTCGACTCAAGTCTCGTTGGTGCTGTTGTTGAACACCCACTAGATGATCTTTCAATTCTGCTGCGACACTTGAGGGCAGCATTGTCACACGGCTCTTGCTGCCTTTAGCGTCTCTGACAACAATTTGCTGTTGAGCAAAATCAACATCCTTAACTCGTAAGCGCAATCCTTCGATTAAGCGAAGACCACTCCCGTAAAGCAGCTTCACAACCAACTGATAAGTACCGTCACACTGTTGGATTACAGCGATCGCCTCCTGTTTTGTCAACACCGTGGGCACATACTGAGGTCGTTTTGCTCGAACRGCATCAATGCCSGATATTTCTAGATTGAGCACTTCGCGATAGAGAAACAGCAGGGCACTGAGAGCTTGATTCTGGGTCGAAGCGGCGACTTGCCCCTCGACGGCTAGATGGGTGAGAAAAGCTTCAATTTCAGCTTTACCCATCTCCCTGGGATGGCGCTTATTGTGAAACAGGATGTAACGGCGAATCCACTGCACGTAGGTTGCTTCAGTGCGGTAGGCGTAGTGCTTGAGCCGAATGGCATCCCGCAACTGATCCAGCAATTTCTTAGGAGGTGACTGCATAGAGATAAGTAGATGTACTGCGTATTCAATAGTCCATCTGCTCACCTCCGTAAGGAACCTGAAATTATGCGGAACGATTCTCGCGAATCAGCTTAAACGGCGTATTATGCTGAAATAATCTCCATAAGTAGTAAAAACGAGGTGTTATGCCGAATCATTCTGCCTATCCGCCCAATTTGGGATCTTATGCAGAAACAATCGGCATAAGTAGCAAATTTTGGGTGTTATGCCGAATCATTCTGCCTATACACCCCGAATTGGGATCTTAGGCGGAAAAATTCCGTCTACTAATAGTTCGACGCGCGACTCGAAGTCGTTCGGGGGAGTTGGAGAACGCCCAAAACGTTCTCCCTGTCAGTGTTCAGGCAGATGTCCGCCTCGGAATGTTCAATCAGTAATGRGAGGGCAGTATCAGCAGACGAGGTTAAGTGTCCAACAAACCTGAAGCCAAAACCAGGTGCGAGGGCTAGGGCAAGGTTGCTACGGATAATGCAAATGAATCCTTGATGAGGCTTCGTTAATTAAGGTGCTCGAAATGGCTGACACGAGCATGATGGGGCACATGGGAATCGGCAACGGCTAAATGTCGGTTGAGAACACCTCGCCCCCGGAGTAGAGAGGAGTCCTAAGGCAACCATATCTCCACCCCGTGCGGAACGAGGAAACTCCGATAGAGTCCTGAAAGTGCCTTCACTTTCAGGTAAGCCGAAGGTAACTGAGGTGGAAACCTCTAGCGGATATAGGATGTCCCAAGAAGCGAATGCTGCCAGCCGAAAGGCAACCGGAATCCATAACGGGGCAGATAGGGCAATACCCAACATGAAAGGGTGCAGACGTGGGACAGGTGATGGTCTTGACTGCAAGTGAGATGAAACTTAACTGATTGGGAAAAGTTAGGTGCAAGCTTCGGTTTGCAAACGTAACCGTCAGGACAATTCGCAAGGGTTGTTAAGAATCGGAGACACTGAATTTCAAGACATTGCTTGAGCCGTATACAGTGAAAGTTGTACGTACGGTTCTGAGGGGAGGGAGGGGGCTATATCTAAAACCCCTTCCTTTACCCGACCTCTAGTCGTCGGTTGGGACACAGCCATAAAGTTATCTGTGGGTTGCCATTCCAAAATTTTGTGTTAGCGTAGTGCATAGGTTCCGTTGAACCTAGTTAACTGTTCAGTTGAACAAAGGAAAAGTGAATTATGAAAGAGAAGCAAGTTCAATTCTTTGCCAAGTCTGCCTGTCGCGTTTTTCAGGACAGCGATGATAAGGGGCAGCTTTGGTCTTTGACATTAGCGGTCAAGGATTTACCACAAGGTTTTCCATATGGACCAAATGCTAGGAATGCTGATCTAGCCGCCAAGCCTGCGAAGGCTATGCTCGAAACTCTTAGATCACAACCTCAGCAGTTCATCTATTACAACAATGGCATCATGCTAGTTGTTGGCTCCCTGCAAGCGAGACGGGTTGAGGGAGGAGATTTTGAAGTCCGAATTAAATACACAGAGCCAAACGAAGAAACAGAAGACTTTTTGGGACACGGTGTTCTCAATGGAGGGCATACTTACAAAGTTTTGATGCATGCTCTCCACGGACAACATAAACGAGGGGAACACTACCCGGACATTCACCAAGCCCATGTTCAAGTAACAGTCGCAGTTGGTATTGACGAGGAGAGTGTTGCAAGTATCAGTCGTGCCAGAAACCTCTCTAAAGCAGTGCCGGATTATGCACTGAAAAATCTTGAAGGTGATTGGCAAAGGATAGAAAAGTATTTGCCTTCAGCTTACCGCAAGAATGTAATCTTCAAACCTAATGAGTTTGAGGAAAATCCAGATGAGTCTCCAAAATACACTGTTGTTGATCTTGTTCAACGGTTAGCCCTTCTCAACAATGAGTTATTCGATTTTAGAAAGGATAGTCATCCTGTGGCTGCTTACACAGGGAAGGGTTCTCTTGTTAGCAAGTGGAATGACAAAAACTACGAGCATGTGCTTCCTTTGTTGCCTGACATCCTTTGGTTAGAGGAGAAAGTGATGGAGACTCATGAAACTCTTAATGGCAATGGGAAGGGGAAGATTAGCATTACTAGAACCAGTGGATGTAGTAAAGAAAAATGCACCTTAATTACGGGTCGAACTTTCAATCTCACAGTTGCACCCCCATTTGTCATGCCAGTTATAGCGGCTTTCCGTCTCCTAATTAAAGATGGTCAGTGGATAAAACCTAAAGAGGAGTTGTGGGAGCAGTACGGAGTGATGCTAGTCGAAAGACTGTGGGATACATACAAAATAGAAGGACGCTCAAGCGCAGCTTCCTTTGGTCGTTCCAAGAGTACTTGGAATACCCTAACTAACACAATTGCTATGCAGTTTGTTCAAATCTAACTGCACTCATAGCAGAGGGCTAACAATTCTGGTGCAGCGGATTGACCGAAGCCGCTTTGTGTTGTTTCAAAGTCTCTGGCAACCGCTGACCAGGAACGTTATGCCGCCTGTGTTATTGGTGGGGCACGCATATAAGCACTGCCTGTTTGAGTTCAGCTTTGACCTTACTTGTATAAAATAGAGCCAGCGAAAAAGGTGACAAGGTGGTCTATATGAACGATGATGTGGGGCGAATTGGATTAGAAGAGACGATCGCGGCATTGCGGCAGGAATTGATAGCGTCCATCGTTGCCTCTCAAGGTGAGGGGCTGCGTTTTGAAGTCGGAGAGGTGACAGTGGAATTTCATGTCGAAGTAGAACGCAGCGCAGATGCGAAAGGCGGAATCAAGTTTTGGGTAGTTGAACTGGGTGGCAGTGGTGGAACGAAAGACAAGTCCATTCATAAAGTGACTATCCCCCTCAAACCTCTTAGACGGGACGGAAAACCTGTGTTGACAGGCAGTGACCAGGTGCCCATGTAGTGGTGAGTTAAACGCTTATGGTTAGGGAATTTGAACCGGGTCGAGCATTGGAGGTAATTCGACCGAAATACGGCTCTGCTTACCGGGTTGGGGGCAGACTGGTGTTAACTGCTGCTCATCTTTTATCTGAGGTTGATTCTAGTTGCCGTGTCAGGTCAAAACAGAGCTTTGGGGAAATAGAAGCCAGAGTTGTGTGGAAAGCCTCACAAGCAGATATTGCCTTAATCGAACTACCTGAGAGCATTGAACCTTGTGAAGCGATCGTATGTTTATCCTCAAACCAATCGAGCACTTGCGGATAGTAGGACTTGAGAGCAGCAGTAATGCGATTGGTCAGACGCACTTTCTCGCCGACTAACATACGCCGAGACTCTACCCACTGGCGCAATTCCCGATGTTTTGGACAACCTGCCACCCAAATGTCGAGCTTATC
>NZ_MQTZ01000036.1 GCF_001939115.1 Leptolyngbya sp. 'hensonii'
GTTTCCTCGTTTCGCACGGGGTGGAGATGTGGTTGCCTTAGGACTCCTCTTTCCTCCGGGCGCGAGGTGTTCTCGACCGATATTTAGACGCTATCCACCCCCCTATGCCCCAACATGCTCGTATCAGCCATTTCGAGCACCTTAATTAACGAAGCCTCATCAAGGATTCATTTGCATTATCCGTAGCAACCTTGCCCTAGCCCTCGCACCTGGTTTTGGCTTCAGGTTTGTTGGACACTTAACCTCGTCTGCTGATACTGCCCTCTCATTACTGATTGAACATTCCGAGGCGGACATCTGCCTGAACACTGACAGGGAGAACGTTTTGGGCGTTCTCCAACTCCCCCGAACGACTTCGAGTCGCGCGTCTAACTATTAGTAGACGGAATTTTTCCGCCTAAGATCCCAAATTGGGCAGATAGGCCGAATCATTCGGCATAACACCTTATTTTTACTACTTATGGAGATTATTTCAGCATAATACGCCATTTAAGCTGATTTGCGAGAATCGTTCCGCATATTTTCAGATTCCTTACGGAGGCGAGCAGATGGACTATTGAATACACAGTACATCTACTTATCTCTATGCAGTCACCTCCTAAGAAATTGCTGGATCAGGTGCGGGATGCCATTCGGCTGAAGCACTACGCCAACCGCACAGAAGCAACCTATGTGCAGTGGATTCGCCGTTACATCCTGTTTCACAATAAGCGCCATCCCAGGGAGATGGGTAAAGCTGAAATTGAAGCTTTTCTCACCCATCTAGTCGTCGAGCGGCAAGTCGCCGCTTCGAGCCAGAATCAAGCTCGCAGTGCCCTGCTGTGTCTCTATCGGGAAGTGCTCAATCTAGAAATATCGGGCATTGATGCTGTTCGAGCAAAACGACCTCAGTATGTGCCCACGGTGTTGACAAAACAGGAGGCGATCGCTGTAATCCAACAGTGTGACGGTACTTATCAGTTGGTTGTGAAGCTGCTTTACGGGAGTGGTCTTCGCTTAATCGAAGGATTGCGCTTACGAGTTAAGGATGTTGACTTTGCTCAACAGCAAATTGTTGTCAGAGACGGTAAAGGCAGCAAGAGCCGTGTAACGATGCTGCCCTCCAGTGTCGCAACAGAATTACAAGATCATCTAGTGGGTGTTCAACGACAGCACCAACGAGACTTGAGTCGAGGATTCGGATCTGTGAATCTGCCCTTTGCGTTGGAGCGTAAATATCCAAATGCCAACCGGGAATGGATTGGGCAGTATATATTTTCATCTGGTTCAATGACCCAAGATCCATGCAGCGGGCTAATGTGCCGACATCATTTACATGAAAGTGGAGTACAAAAAGCGGTTAAACAAGCAGCAAAGACTGTAAGGCTCAGTAAGAGGATTGGCTGCCATGCCTTTCGTCACAGTTTTGCCACTCATTTGTTAGAAAGCGGCTACGACATCCGCACGACTCAAGAACTGCTTGGACACAAGGATGTAAAAACAACGATGATTTATACCCATGGGCTGAATCGCGGCGATCGGGGAGTCCGGAGTCCTCTGGATGGARCTGCATGACTCGTTGCGATCGCATGGGCTGCTCCTGCAATTCAATCGCAAAGCCAACCATCTGAATCCGCTCTGTGGACAAGGCTTCAAGTATAGGAAACATTCACATGTGCAAGCGGTGCATTTGAATATGCTCTATGGACAAGGCTTCAAGCATAGGGAACATTCACATCTGCAGCTCATGCATTCGAATATGGTCTAAGGACAGCGCTTCAGTCCTAGGGAACATTCGAATGGGTGGTGCATGCATTCGAATGCGATCGTGGCCCACTCCTTGTGCAACACCTGCAATGGATCGTGCCCTCGCCTGGCGCAAGACAATCTCAATACCCACAATGCCAGTTCCTTTCTCTCGATCGGGCCTCCCGGAAGAAATAAACCAAACGTTATATCCGAATCAGGGCTCAATCTGTTGCTGTTTCGATCGCACCAACAGACCATGCTTGGGAGCAAAAATCATTGCTAACACAAACAGCAGGGTTTGTAGCACCACGATGCAACCACCGGTGGAACCATCAATGTGGTAGCTGATATAGGTACCTATGACACTGGAAAAAACGCCTGAAGCCATGGCGATCAGCATCATCTGGTCGAACCGATCGCTCAGCAGATAAGCCGTTGCCCCCGGTGTGACTAACATAGCCACAACCAGAATGATGCCTACCGTTTGCAGTCCGGCGACAGCGGTGAGGGACAGCAACGACAGCAGCACATAATAGAGAAAGACAATGTTCAATCCAATGGACTTGGCGTGGGTAGAGTCGAAGCAAAACAGGATCAGGTCTTTGCGCAACACTGCTAGGGTGACGAGGGTGATGGCACTGATGATGACCGTTTGCAGAATATCTGCATTGGAAATGCCCAGAACATTGCCAAAGAGAATGTGGGTCAGGTCGATCGAACTCCTCACTTTGGAAATCAGCACCAGACCCAGAGCAAAGAAGCCTGTGAACACCAGACCAATCACCGTATCTTCTTTGACACGGGTTTTGGCTTTGATAAAGCCGATCGCAATCACGGAACCCACCCCAAACACAAAAGCACCCAGGGCAAAAGGCAAGTTCAGCAGATAGGCGATGACGACACCTGGCAGGACAGCATGGGAGACCGCATCCCCCATCAGAGCCCAGCCTTTCAGGGTCATGTAGCAGGACAGAGCCGAACAAACTACCCCCACCAACGCACTGACCAAGATTGCCTTCACCATGAATTCGTGCTGCAAGGGAGCTGCAAACCATTGAACTAAATCCATGGCTATTCCCCCTGATGCTTCTGGGTGAACTGACTTTTGGCAAAGGACAAATCGCCCAGAGAACCACCAAAAGTACGGGACAGATTCTCCTCCGTGAAGACTTTGGAGGTGTCCCCATAGGCCAGAATACTGCGATTGATCAACACCACCTGATCACAAAAAGTAGTGATTGAGGCTAGATCATGGGTGGAAATTAAAATCGTGTGCCCCATCTGGCGTAATTGCATTAGCAAATCAATCATCATTTTTTCGGTTTTGATATCCACACCGGCAAAGGGTTCATCCAGCAACAGAATATTTCCTCCCTGTGCCAGAGTCCTTGCAAAGAAGGTGCGTTTTTTTTGGCCACCCGAAAGCTCACCAATTTGCCGATCGCGCAGAGGCCACATTTCCACTCGTTCCAGGCTCTCTCGGACGGCCTGTTTATCCACTGATCGGGGAATCCGTAACAGATTCATGTAGCCATAGCGGCCCATCATCACCACTTCCTGAACGTTCACCGGAAAATTCCAGTCCACGTCTTCGGATTGGGGTACATAGGCCACCAGATTACTTTTTTGCACCCGATTCAGGGGCAACCCCTGAATCAAAATCCGCCCTGTCAGAGGTTTAACAAACCCCATCATCGCCTTGAACAGCGTGGATTTTCCAGCCCCATTCATACCCACCAGGCCACAAATGGTGCCTGCTTTCAACTGTAGCGACGCTCTGTACAGCGCCACATGGCCGTGGTAAGCAACTGTCACATTTTCGATATCAATACTGATGGGATTGATTCGGATTGCATCCATGCGTTTTGCTCCTTTATTGACCCTGTAATCCCTGGATCAGGGTGTTAACGTTGTATTCCAATAGCTTGAGATAGGTGGAGGCAGGCCCCTCTGGTGGGGAAAGAGAATCGACGTAAAAGACCCCCGCAAATTTCGCCCCGCTTTCCTTTGCGACTTGTAATTGGGCCTCGTTGCTAACCGTACTCTCACAAAAGACCGCCGGAATCCGATTGGCCTTCACCGTGTTAATCACCCGTTCCACCTGTTTGGGCGTTGCCTGCTGTTCCGCATTCACAGGCCAGAGGTAGACCTCCTTCAAGCCATAATCACGAGCAATGTAGGAGAACGCACCCTCACAACTGACGATATAGCGTTTATCAGGAGGAATCGCTGAGATCGCCTGTTTCAGTTTTTCATCGATCGCCCGGATTTGCTGACTGTAAGTTGCGGCATTGGTGTTGTAGGTTGTCGCATTTTCTGGATCGAGGGCCACCAGGGCCTTACGGATATTTTCGACATAGATCAGCGCATTCTGGGGAGACATCCAGGCATGGGGATTGGGTTTGCCCTGGTAGGCATCGTCGGCAATGGTGATGGATTGCACACCTTCGCTCAGGGTGATGTGGGGCACTTTGGGAAAGTTGTTATAAAACCGATCGGCCCAGCGCTCCAGATTCAGACCGTTGTCCAGGATCAGATTGGCTCCCTGGCCCCGTCTCAGATCACTGGGGGTGGGTTCATAGCCATGGATTTCAGCTCCTGTCTTGGTAATCGACTCCACGATCGCCCGATCACCAGCCACGTTTTGCGCCATGTCCCCCAGCACCGTAAAGGTAGTCAGGATGATTTTCTTCCCTTGCGCTTGAGAACTGCCCGGACTCTCGGACTGGGAGCCTGGAGCAGACGATCGTTCGTCTGGTACGGTACAACCGGTCAATGCCGACAGCAGGAGCAGCCCTACGATCAGCGATCGCAGCCCCTGTCTTGTACGATGTGAGCCTGAAGCCCCTGGCGGCATAACCCCGTCCTTTTCATTTTCCTTTCATAATTAACCAGATTGAAGAAGTCCAGGGGGATTGTCAATCGGGCTTAATAATAATTATGAAACAATTATGAAAGAATTGGGAGCTAGCCATAAGGGCTACGGTGCAAACCCAATCCCCTCCTGGGAGAGATGGCTCGCAGGGCCGGGGCAAGGTGACCCCCGATCGCTGATCACAGCCGGAGTTCTCAGTGTTATCGTGTCCCTCTGGAAGATGCCGGATGCGCTACGGCTGAACTGATGACGGACTTCTACCGCTATTTGAATCAGGGTAAGGACAAGGCCCAGGCACTGCGACAGGCGATGCTGGATAAGTAATCGGGTGAGATTAATTATAAGAAGGGGGGTCTGGGGGCGAAACCCCCAGGAAGGGGGCACGCCCCCTTCACCCCGACTCTCATCCTTAATTTAATTGTGCCGACCTACTTACTCGCCTGGGAGTTAATTGGAGAGACGCAGTGAGTGCATCCCACTTTTGTAGCCCTCTCCCTAAATCCCTCTCCCAGAACGGGAGAGGGACTTTGAACCTGGCTCCCCTTCTCCCAAAGAGGGAGAAGGGGCTGGGGGATGTAGACGCGCAGCGGCTTCCCCTTGGGTGGGCAACCTTGCAAAACTGGGATGCTCTCGACGCAGTAGAGAAGCTGAGAGCAACCCTATGAACTAGGGCAGATATAATGAAAGCCTTCACTATTCAAAACCAAAAGGGTTTAATCTCTGTTGTTTTGAGGCAAATTGATATGGAGTAAATCAAGTGCTTACCCAAATCGAACTCAAAAACTTTAAAAGCTATCGGTCTGGAATCTTGCACCTTGGACGATTGACAGTGCTGATTGGAGCTAATGCATCTGGGAAAAGCAATGTCATTGAAGCCCTACGCCTTTTGGCAAGAATTGCAGAGGGAGAGAGATTGAGTTTCATTGGTAGCCCTCATAAGCATGATGAGAGAACCTTTAGAGGTGGAATAGGGAACTGGGGCTATCAGGGTGCCAAATCATTCGGCATCTCCTGCGTAACAAATAAGTCAGAATGGAATCATCTCTCTATCGATCTGAGTCTGGGTGATGATGGCGAGCTGCATGTAACGCAGGAAAAGATTACAAGTCCCACTTCAACAGTTCCATTATATGAAGTCACAAGCGCCCCTCAGGGTGCGGGAAGCGATGTCTTTGTTGCCTATAACAATTTTGCAAGAGGAGGAAAGAAGCCAAGCATCGTATGTAGTAGTCATATGGCAATTTTCACCCAGCTTTTAAGTGAAATTCGATTTCGTCCCGAAAATACGGATAGCCGAAGATTTATTCCAATCATTGCTGAACGATATGTGCGTTGGCTAAGCAGTGTTGTATTTCTTGAGCCTGAGCCAGGTTCAATGCGCTCCTATGGTCATAAAACGGATAAAGTTCTTAAGGAGCATGGCGAAAACCTTTCAGGTGTGATCTACAATTTGTGCCGTGATGCAGCAGTAAAAGCATCTGTGTTGGAGTTTGTTCAAAGTCTTCCCGAACAAGACATTGAGGATATCAGTTTCATCGAAACTCCTCGCGATGAAGTGATGTTGCAGCTCACTGAAACATTTGGCGGCACTTCGACCAAGTATGATGCGGCTATGCTCTCAGATGGGACCTTAAGAGTACTGTCCATCGCTGCTGCAATGCTTTCTGCCCCAACGGAAAGCCTGGTTGTGATCGAAGAAATTGATAATGGTGTACATCCGAGCAGGGCAGCGGATCTATTAGAACGCATTTCCAGGATTGCCAAAAAACGCAATCTACGTGTTTTGATCAGTAGCCACAACCCTGCCCTGGTGGATGCTTTACCAGACGATGCTGTTCCTGAGACTATATTCTGTTACAGAAATCCACAGGATGGATCCAGCCAATTAGTTCGATTACAGGATATTCCTGACTATCCTGAACTGATTGCTCAAGGTTCTTTAGGTCATCTCATGACTCGTGGGCTGTTAGAACGCTTTGTGAAGCAGCATCCTGGATCGCAGCAAAAAAGACAAAAAGCGATGGAGTGGTTAGCGTCTCTCAGTGCAGTTGGAGAGTCTGAGTAATGCCCCCAGTCGCAATTGTTGATACTTCTATCTTCTGCAATGTGTTGGATATTCCTCACATGAACGGAGAAAGAGAAAACGTAATAGGGCAATTAAAAGAGTTTTTAGAAAATGGAACCACTCTTCTTTTGCCTATGGCTGCGGTCTACGAGACTGGCAATCATATTGCCCAGTTGAGTGACGGGAGTAATCGACGCCGTTTTGCTCAAAAATTCGTTGAAGAGGTGAATAAAGCAATTACGGGAAAAGCACCCTGGCAAGTCATGCAAGTTCCGTCTATGGAAGAAATAGGAGAGTGGCTGAGCGAATTCCCGGATTCCGCGATGCGTGGTGCAGGGATAGGGGATCTTTCCATCATCAAAGAATGGGAAAAATTTACAAGGAAGGTACCCGATCGCCGCGTTTTTATCTGGTCTTTAGATCGTGATCTTCAAGGCTATAATCACGGCCCTTGAAGTACTACCTTGCATGAGAATAGTAGTTATGCCTTGAGAGGGAAAGGAATTTTGTTCTACGCTGCCTTCCAAAGGGTGTTATCCTGACCACATAATCTATTGGTTTTGATGGGGAACAGCCATCAAACGCAAGGGGGAAAGTCCGGTGTGAGTCCGGCGCTGTCCCGCAACTGTAATTGAGAGCCATGCTCTCACGAGTCAGAATGCCCGCCGATAGTATTACCCAACATCCATTCATATCGGTTTGATATTGGTGTTGGCATCCACTCCATTTCTGCGAGGTACAGATTGTGGTCCAGATTTTGTTTCAGGTTTACGGCATTTCATTATCACCCGAACCTGGGTCCTCAGGTCATAGCCACAAGCCAATTGTGACCTTGAAGAGTTGACAGGGGAAAGCAATGAAATTTGACAATGACTTCTGGCAGAAACGCCAGGAAGATTGGTGCGATCGCACCATTAATCAGCACTTTATGGTGATTGGATATGTGGCCTGGGCAGGATTCATTTGCGCTGGTCAGGGATTGGTCGTAGGCGAGATGAGGCTGGTGCCGGGCGCGCCTCTGGGATGGGAGATCCCGCTGCTGGGATATCAGTTGCGATTTATCCGGGAGTCAGAAGCATTATCCTATCTGCGATCGCTGCCATTAGACGAAACCACAGTTTCCGACATACTTAGCACCATCGCCAGTTACGATCCCATCCATGAAATTGTGATTATTTTGCAACTTCAGGATCAGATCCGGATTAATCTGCTGCAAAATCCAGAAATTCCACTCGTCTTGTGTCATAGCGAAGTGTTGCAACGCTGGTCTGAATTTGCTCCCGGAATTGGTGTGATCGACCAGAATGACAGTTGCATCAATCCATAAACGTTGCTATCCCTTGGATCCTAATTTCAACCCAACTATGACTCAACATACGCTATTCGTTTGTGTACTTTGTCGGCTTCCTGAGACGGCTTCATCTGCCTCCTTTCCTGCAAATCGGCCATCAGTAGAATTAAGCGGCGGGGAATGCCTGTTTAACCAGTTACAGGCAGGATTAGCTACCTGCGACTGGCGTGATCAGATTCAGTTGCAGCCAGTCCGTTGTATGGGAGCCTGCAGCCGGTCCTGTGTGGTGGCCTTTGCGGCTCCGCAGAAGCTCACCTTTATCTTGAGCGAACTGACTCCAAACCAATCTGTCCCGGAACTGCTGCAATTTACGGGTCAGTATGTGGATTGTGCCGAGGGTAAAGTTCCTTACAAAGAAAGACCGGAGGCTGTCAGGAAAGGGATCTATGCTGTGTTGCCGCCCCTGCCCTGGGATAGTCCCATTGGGGGGATGCCGTAATCTAAGCCTCTGGTAATCGCTGGGCAACCCTTAACTTGGCCGATCGGGCGCGGGGGTTCTCATTCATTTCTTCCTCTTGCGGAATAATCGGCTTTTTGGTCAATACCTGGAGCAGGGGAGACTCCCGAAATCCGTGCTTCACCAGCCGATCCTCCAGGCTATGAAAGCTGATGATGGCAATGCGGCCCTCTGGCTTGAGCCAGGTGGGAGCCTGCTGCAAAAACGTCTCCAGGGCATCCAGTTCCCGGTTGACCACAATCCGCAGGGCCTGAAACACACGGGTTGCCGGGTGAATCCTGCCGTAACGGTAGGCGCGGGGCACACAACGGGCGATCGCCTCGGCCAGGTCCGTGGTTGTCTGGAAGGGGCGCTGCTCAGTAATGGTGCGGGCAATCCGACGGGAGAGCCGTTCCTCTCCATACTTGAAAAAAATATCTGCCAGCCTGGTCTCTTCCCAATGGTTGATTAACTCGGCTGCCGTCAGGGTCTGTCGCCGATCCATCCGCATATCCAGAGGTGCTTCGTGGCGAAAGCTGAAGCCCCGTTCTGGGATATCCAACTGGGCCGAACTAACCCCTAGGTCTGCGATGATCCCGTCAAAACGCAGGGAGCCGGGATCATAGTTGGCGAAGTTGCGGCGATCGTAGTGGACCCGATCGCCAAATTCTGCCAGGTTGGCCTGGGCTGCAGCCAGAGCCTGCTCATCCTGGTCGATCGCCCGCACCGTCACGTCAGAGGCTGCAGTCAGGAGCAGGCGGCTGTGGCCCCCACCTCCCACAGTTGCATCCAGAAAACAGCTCCCAGGGGCGATCACCATAGCCTGCAGGAGTTCCCGACCGAGCACGGACTTGTGCATAAAAGTCGGTTTATCGATGTCATTCAGGTTTGACATTATGCTGGCCGTTCTATTCCGGCGGATGTCCGTATAATGGGGAGTGGATCACGGATTGTTAACGACACGATCGCCCTCCGCCCCGGTCTCCTCTCTAAGAGATTAGGTCATCCTGAGGGCTATATCTATCACCTACCGAACCTTCGTATAGGGAACCGCCAATTTATGCCGAGGATTGAAACCCGAACTGAACCCATGGTGATTAACATGGGTCCGCATCACCCCTCTACCCATGGTGTACTCCGGTTAATTGTCACCCTGGATGGAGAGGATGTTGTTGATTGTGAGCCAGTCCTGGGCTATCTTCACCGGGGCATGGAGAAGATTGCTGAAAGTCGTACCAACATCATGTACGTCCCCTATGTCAGCCGATGGGATTATGCCGCTGGGATGTTCAATGAGGCGGTCACGGTCAATGCTCCGGAAAGACTGGCTGGCATTTCAGTTCCGAAACGGGCCAGCTACATTCGGGTGATCATGCTCGAGCTGAACCGGATTGCCAACCATCTGCTCTGGTTGGGACCCTTTCTGGCAGATATTGGGGCCCAGACTCCCTTCTTCTACATTTTCCGAGAACGGGAGATGATTTATGACCTGTGGGAAGCGGCCACCGGCTATCGGATGGTCAACAACAACTATTTCCGCATTGGGGGCGTAGCTGCAGATCTCCCCTATGGCTGGGTCGATAAGTGTCAGGACTTCTGCACCTACTTCCTGCCGAAAGTCGATGAATATGAGCGGTTGATCACAAATAACCCCATCTTCCGCCGCCGGGTCGAAAAGATTGGCTATATCAGCCGGGAAGAAGCCATCAACTGGGGGCTGTCTGGTCCCATGCTGCGGGCTTCGGGGGTAAAGTGGGATCTGCGTAAGGTCGATCACTATGAGTGCTACGACGAGCTGGACTGGGATGTGCAGTGGCATACCGACGGGGACTGTTACGCCCGTTATGTGGTTCGGATTGGGGAAATGCGGGAGTCTGTGAAGATTATCGAACAGGCTCTGAAAGCTCTGCCGGGTGGTCCTTACGAAAACCTGGAGGCCGAACGTATGGTCGCCGGTCCCAAGTCTAAGTGGAATGATTTCGACTACCAGTTCATTGGGAAGAAGATTGCCCCCACCTTCAAAATTCCTAAAGGGGAGCATTACGTCCGCATTGAAAGTGGCAAGGGTGAACTGGGGATTTATTTGATTGGGGATGACAACGTTTTCCCCTGGCGCTGGAAAATTAGAGCTGCCGATTTTAATAACCTGCAGATCTTACCTCAACTGGTCCGGGGTATGAAGGTGGCCGATATCATGGTTATCCTGGGTAGCATTGATGTGATCATGGGCTCCGTCGATCGTTAGCCTTTCAGAAGCAAAACCCTTGCGGGTGTTGGGTTTCATTCTTCAACCCAACCTACCCTATCGGTAATTTAATTGTGCCCACCTACTCAGTGCAATGTTTGCGAATCAGCAGGGCAGCCCAGTGAGGCCCTGCTGATTTTTTGTCACTTTCCAGAAGCCAGGAACTCCAGTTGTCCATGAAGTCAGCTCACTCGCAAACCCACTAGCAGTAGTGCTTTAGCATTCTTGACAAAAACTGGCCAAAAAAGTTCGATTATCCGGAGCAGTTTTTTCAAATGCCGGATATACTCAAAGCGCAGACATCTTAAGAGATTCTGAAAAGAGCTGGGGTTTTGTATCTCTAGATACAGACTTAAAGCCGCACTCCTGCATATAGTATACGAGCTGCCAGATAGACACTATATGTAGTGTGTTCGCCCTCGTTGCCGGTCTGCTCAATTCTGGCTTTTCCGGTAACTGGAATTTTTTAATTACCCCCCTATCTGTAGCGTTTTGTCATCAATTCTTTCGTGATGAGGTTGATTGTTATGAAGTATCAAGATCAATTGAATCCCTGGGTGGTTCATAAGTTTATGCCCAATCTGCAAAGAACGACCGTGGCCCGGTTTCGCCATCGTAATGAGGCTGAAGGGCATATGAAAGTGATCCGTCAGATGCAACCCTATGCCCGGTTTGCGATCGCTTTTGATGTTCGTTCTGACGACGCTGAACGTCCTGCTGTCGATGAAGCCGTTAAGGCTGTTTCTGCGATCGGCTAGACCATCAGCGTTGCAAGTTCAGGTCCTATCGTTCGCCTGACGATTGGTGTTCCAAGTAACGCCTGCCTGCTCTGCGTCAGTTGTTGATGTGTTGTTTTATCCTGCGGTGAGGGTTGGGTTTGCTGAACGGTTACGATGGATTACAACAAATATTTCTTCCGTTTTCAGACCTCTTCAGAAACCGGGTTTTCACTCCTGTGATAGAAGAAAGCCCTGTTTTCAGGTTGACTTGCGAGGATCGTGATTTGTAGCAGGTTTCTGAAGAGGCTCAGCGGAAGAGCCTGAGCCTATTGATTTCAGCCATGATCTGACGGAATTAAGTTTTCAAAAATCAAAATATGTTGCTGGGGTAAGGACTCGATCGTGTCTCGCCACGTTAATCCGATCGCATTCAGTTCCTTCATTACCTGTTTCTTCGTCATCTTGTGCAGCTTTTTGATCGGAATAAGTGGGTTCTCGCCTCGATACTCCACTAAAACAACTCTGCCCCCTGGCTTCAGAGCTTTCGCCAGGGCCAGCATCATTTCCCTGGGGTACTCAAATTCATGGTAAGTATCCACCAGGAGAGCCAGATTAACACTACTATCTGGCAGACCTGGATCGGTTTTGCGGCCCAGGATGGCTTGCACATTGATAGCCTGGTGTTCCTGCTTGAGAACGTTGAGTATCTCCACCATTTCCGGTTGAATATCCACGGCCAGGACTTTCCCCTGAGGCAGTAGCGGAGCCAGACGAAAACTGAAGTAGCCAGTCCCGGCCCCAATATCGGCAACAACATCCGTGGGCTTCAGGGTCAGGGCCTCCAGGAGCAGTTGGGGACGTTCCTCCAAATCTCGACTCGATCGCTCCAGCCAGCCTGCACCCTGGTGCCCCATCACCTGAGCAATCTCGCGCCCCAGATAGAATTTCCCGATGCCATCCGGGTGATGAATCAGCCGTTCCTGATAGGGTGTCTCTGAACTGTCAGGGACCAGGCCCGATTGGTGCAGCAGATTCCCCCCGATCGCGGCTGGTCCCTGGCTAGTGAGCAGGAGGGCGAACAGCACGATCCTGCCTACCCATGGCCTGAAGGCCCAGAACAGAGCTCGGATGGACAGGCGGTTTGCCCAAGGCTGACGAAGCGATTGGAGCCCACCTGAACGCAAGGGGTATATCTTTTGAAACATCACGGTTGAACCATTACGGTCGCTATGACACCTGTCTCTGATGGTAGGCTATGCTCAGGTCTTTTGTGACTCAATAGGAGCATAATCATGGTGTCTGATCCGCAGCATCCAGAACCGGACCCTCAACCGCCCCAGGCTGGTGATCCCCCTGGCTCGACGAGCCAGAATAATGGCCTGGAAACCTACAATACTATTGCTGAAACTGTCGGCATGGTGCCCTCTTTACGCCTGAAGGATAACCTGATCCAGGCGATCGTGATTGGGGTCGTGACCTGTCTGGCAGTGATCATTGGTGGAGCCATGAAAGGGGCCGTGGGGGCGATCGTGGCTGCTATTTTGGGGCTGATCGCTTCTTTGCTGATCAGTGGAATGATTTTAATGATCCTTGGGTGGGTGCGAGCTATCCAGAAGATCAAATAACTGGCAGCATAATTGGCAATGTCTTCAATGGGGATGCTCCTGGGTGAACTTCCTGGCCAGAACCAGAGTCTTATTCCTGTAATGACTCGGATCTCTCGCCATGAAATACCTCTATCCCAAAGTTTCTTTGCTGGTAGCCGTGCTGCTCCTGGCAGCAATGGGTGGATATGGGTTACCCCAATCCTCGGTACCTGAAAATCCATCCATGAGCCCACTCAAGCTCCAGGTTCAGAAGTTCCTGGTGCTGTCCAATTTCAGCCTATAGTGGTTCCAGACTTCTACCTGGAAGAGGCCAGTGTTGTGACCTGACGCCGAGGGACATCGTAGGTCATAAAATCATGGGCCATGGCTGTCTGAGGAAAAATAGCCCGTGCTTCCGCCAGCAAATCCTTCAACTCAATATCATTGCCGGGCGCATAGCGGGGACTGAAGTGGGTCATCAGCAATTGCCTCACCTGGGCTGCCTGGGCCACCTGGGCTGCCATGGTGGAGGTGGAATGGAGCCGCTGATAAGCCAGTTCAGCGTCCTGGTGGGCAAAGGTGGCTTCGTGAATCAGCACATCCGCATTCCGGGCCAGCTCCACGGCTCCTTCACAGTAAATTGTGTCCGTACAGTAGACAACCTTGCGCCCCGTTTCTGGCGGGGCACAAAAATCGGCCCCATTAAACTGGCGTCCATCCGGCAGGGTAATGACCTCGCCTCGCTTTAACTTGCCATACAGCGGGCCAGAAGGGATGCCCACTGCTGTTGCCCTCTCCACATCAAAGCGTCCGGGCCGATCTTTCTCCGTGATGCGATAGCCAAAGGCTGGGACACGATGCTTCAAGGCCCCACAACTGACGACGAATTCTTCATCCTCAAACAAAACCCCAGGTTTGACGGTATGGACCTTCACCGGGTAGGAAAAGTGGGTCTGGGAATAGCGCACGGAAGCGCGCAGATATTCATCCAGGCCAGGAGGACCATAGATATCAATGCGTTGTGGACTGCCAGCCAGCCCACAACTAGCCAGCAACCCCATCAACCCAAAAGTATGGTCTCCATGCATGTGGGTGACAAAGATGCGAGTCAGTTGACTGATCTTGAGCTCGCTTCGGAGAAACTGGTGCTGTGTCCCCTCACCACAATCGAATAGCCAGACCTCTGCCCGTTGGGGCAGGCGCAGGGCGATCGCGGAGACATTCCGCGCCCTTGTCGGTACCCCCGAACTGGTTCCCAGAAACGTAATCTGCAAGACTCAATCCCCAAAGCTTATATCCCTGCTTCTACCTTATATCAATTTAATTTGTCCTCCCATGCCGATACCAGGTGGCCAGTCGGGTCGGGGACACCCCCAAGACATAACCAACAATCATGAGCTGATTAATCAGGGTGGTTTTGACCAGGCCCAGCTTTTCCCAGCGCCGACCAGAGGTGGTGACGGACAGAGGCACGATCGCAATCCGCCCCAGCCGACCTAATTGGCGCACCAGCTCAAAATCTTCCATAATCGGCAGGTCTGGAAATCCGCCCAGTTTCTGAAAAGTCTCTGTCTTGAGAAACAGGGCCTGATCCCCATAGGGCATCTGCAGGAGGTGCGATCGCCAGTTCACCAGATGTTCAATCTTCCGGAGGCCCGGTGTTGGGCAGTCAATTTTGAGCTGGAAGGCTCCAGCAATGACTCCGGACTTTGCCAGAGTCTGCCGCACCTGCTGGTCAAACCCGATAGGCAGACGGGTATCGCCATGAAGAAAGAGGAGGATGCCACCGGTGGCGATCGCCGCTCCCTGGTTCATTTGTCTGGCCCGACCAGCCGAGGTTTGGAGCAGCCGCACCCCTGAGCCTTGCACCTGTTGCAGGGTGCCATCACTGCTGCCCCCATCCACCACAATCACTTCAAGCTCAACCCCAGCCTGAGCTGCGGCTAGAACGCCAGCGATCGTGCTGGCTTCGTTTAAGACTGGAATCACGATAGAGATCCGGGGTAAAGCCATGATCCTGCCCAGGTTAGCCCCCGATGATGGGGGGATCATTCTGGAAGCGATGTTTTTCTAGCTCGGTTTGCGTAAACATCAAGACTGCCGATCTCCAGACCCAATATCCCTGCAGACTCAGATGCAGCCCATCAGTAGTTAATTCTGGGCGCAGGTTTCCTTCACCATCGGTAAATAGGGGATGCAGTTCCAGATAGTAGATCCCCTCCCGATTGGCCAGGGCGATCAACTCCCGATTCAACTTGCGAATTCGACTGTTGGGAATATTCTTCAGGCGACTGCGCCCTTCCCAGGTAGCCCGCTGACCGGCATGGGGCAATATTGACTGGATCACAATTTGGGTTTGGGGATGAACTGATTTCAAATAGCCAATAATTTGTTGTTCATTTCTGAGCAACGCCTCATCTTCCATACCTCGCAGCAGGTCATTAATCCCGATCATCAGAAAAATGGTTTCTGGGTTTGCCCGATCCAGGAATCTCAGCCGCTCCAATAACCCGGCAGATGTTTCTCCAGAAATGCCCTGGTTGAGCCAGGTGCGTCCATCCGGCAGCAAGTTCGGGGGAAACCACAGACTGAGGGAATCCCCCAGCAGGATGCTCAACCGTCTGGGTTTGGTCACGGCAGCAACCCCAGCTTCCCGCTGTAACAACGCGACCCATTGTTCGTAGGTCAGATGATGCCGTATCCCCGCATCGGGGGATGGGGATGGGCTTGTGACCTGAGGAGTAGAGGCACTGGCCTGAAAATCAGACCAGAATCCCTGTTGCCTGGCCAGAAACAGCGCAAAGGCACCGAGGAGGAGCCCGTTTGTCACTAACGATACATAAACCCAGACCGGGAGGAACTTAGAGCGCTCAAGCACAAGTGCAGATAGAGTGAAATTTGAGTTTGATTTTAGTGGCAACTGCCCATTCAATCATCAAATTCAAGGAAATTTACAGGGCGTTGCTGAACGAAGGAATGAATCAGGAGCGTGAGCAAGATGCTCATACTACTTGAGCAAGATGCTCATACTACTTGAGCAAGATGCTCATACTACTTGAGCAAGATGCTCATACTACTGGAGTTGTGCATTGATAGGGAGTGGGAGCGTCTCCCTCACGTTCAGATCGGGCAAATCATACCGTGATTCAGCAACGCCATTTACAGCAGAGGCTATGGAACAAGGTAGGGTAATTCGACGGTGAAGCGGGTGAGCCCTGCCCCACTCTCTACCCGAACAGAGCCTTCCAGATGATCTGCCAGTTTCTTGACCAGCGCCAATCCCAACCCTGTGCCTCCCTGTTGCCACCGATCGCTACTGGGAATTCGATAGAACTTCTCGAAGATTCTTGACCATTCTGACTTAGGAATTTCAATCCCACTATTGGTCACACTGAAATGGATTGCCCGCTGTTCCCGTGGGTCCATGACCCCAACTGTGACTGTAATCTGCCCTCCCGGTGGTGTATATTTACAGGCATTATTCAGTAACTCTGTCAGCAGGCGTCTTAAGCTGATTTGATCAGACAGAATTACAGGCACCTCGATCGGAATCTGAAGATCCAGCTTTTGCTGACGGGCTTCCACCCGACTGTAGAAGGGCTCAACCAGCTCTGCCAGCCATCCCTCTAAATTCAACCGTTCCAGCCGGGGTGTTGTAGCTCCAGATTCCAGCCGCTGTAAGTTGAGCAGATCGTCAATCAGTTCAGTTTCGCGGTTACATTCATCTTCCAACAGTTGCAGATAATACACCTGCTGCTCTGCAGAAGGGTTCAACCTGAGCATCTGGATCACCATAGAAATATTGGATAAAGGAGCCCTCAGCTCATGGGACACCGTACTGAGAAAATCGTCCTTCAGTAAGCTGAGCTGGTTCAATTCCTGTACCTGACGATTGAGGTTCGTCTCGATCTGTTTTCTGGCAGTGATATTTTCGATCAGCAGGAGGAATCCATCCGATCTCGGATAGGCCGTCCCGTTTTTCCAGGTGGCAGGATAGGTCAGAAACTCCAGCTTTAACTCGAACCATTGCCCATCTCGATTGATTTCTCTGGAAGGAACAGGCTGATTGGCTTTCAAGGTCTGGAGCGCCATCTGCCATTCTGCCTGACTGCATTCCAGGATCTCCAGGTGGGTGTGCAGGTTATCGCCCATCTGAATTTGCGTCCATGCGGTTGCCAGCGGATTACAAAACCAGACCTGTCCCTCGGCATCGAAAGCCAGAACCCCAATCGAAAGGTTACGAGCAATCGCCGCCTGGGTGGATTGTGATCGGCCAAACTGTTCCGCCAATGCCGCCAGTTGGGTCACCTGCACTCTGGATGCAGCAGATTGGGTTGCGGGTGGCAGGGAGGGAGGTGCAGGGAACCCCACCTGCATGACCAGATCCGGATGGTAGGTCTGCCAGAGGTGATCGATCGTCTGCCGCAGCAGGACATTTTCTCGCAACCGTTCGCTCAGGATGACCGCCATCCCGGTGAGGAGGCACAGAAGAATCGGGTAGGCGACCGGAGCCAGATAACTGAACTGCAGGAGCACCAGTGTCAGACAGCCCCAACTGAGGCAAAGTCCACCGACCAGCCCCAACTGGTGGTGTGTACGGCGATTACTGATCAGAACGCTCAGTCCAGGCCCAAGCAACAGCAATACCCCCCAATGCAACGGGGGATCAGACAAGGGGTGCAACACATTCTGCTGCAGCAGGCTGTTGATGACGGCAGCATGGAGATAGATACTACTGGCCGGGGGGGTGCGATCGAAGGGGGTTAGCAAGGGGTCAAAACCTGTCGCAGTCATCCCCACCAGCACAATCTTGTCTTGAAAAGCTCGGGGATCCACCCGGGCTTCTACCACATCCACAAAAGAATACTGCTGCAACTGGGTTCCTGGCCCAGGCCAGTTAACCCAGAGGGAGCGGTTCAGGGGAGGAAGCTGTACGGGAGCCTGCACCAGGCTGTAAGCCTGCACGACTGCGATCCCGAAAGCGGGTTGTCCCTGGATCTGGGGGGAAATTCGCCGCACCAAACCATCACTATCGGCCCGACTGAGAATATGGCCCGTGGCGATCGCGGCCTCCCGCAATTTCATAACCGGTTTCAGGGGAACTCCCGTTGCATCCCAGGCCTGGGCTAGGACCACTGAATTTTGTGGACTCATGGCCCGGGCCAGTTGGGCATCATCCTGACTCGGTTCGGACCAGAGCAAATCAATCGCAACAACACTGGGCTCAGCCTTAGCAAGGGTTTGCAGTAAGCGGGTATACTGCTGCCGCGACCAGGGGAAACGGCCCAACTGTTTCAGGCTAGAATCGTCGATCGCCACCAGCACCAGACGATCGTCCCAGGCCATGCCCCCTCGAAGTTGGAAGAGGAGGCGGTAGGCGATTTGTTCCAGGGGTTGGAGTACCGACAATCGGAGCAGAATTGCGATCGTCAGAGTCGCCACTCCCCCCGGCAGAATCCGCCATCCCCACTCAGCTTGCTTCGAGTTCATGCACCTGCCTCTTACCCAGGGGCGTAACGACGGTAACCTGCAGGCGGAGACGGTTGGGCACAGGAAACAGGAGGCTGAACGCCCCATTCCGATCGACCGCCTGAGGCACCTGGTTAACCAGGACCCCATTCACCGGGTCCACCTGCCCAATCAGCCGCAACTTGCGAATGCCTCCGTCAACGACTTGCAGCCAGCGATACTGCAACTGGGTACTGTCTCGCAGGGGAACAGGTTGTGTCGGGGGAAATCCGGGCATCAGGAGGTTTTGAAATCCCCCCGGCACCAAAACACTTTCTCCCTGAGCCGAGGTTTCAATATTCCCGGTGAGGGTAGCTATCCCCGTTTTGCCGTTGGGCGTCACGACGATCCCAAACTCGGTGCCCCGCACCCCACTCACCCCTGCAGGGGTTTGAATCTCCAGGCGAGTTCCCCGGTGGGTAAAACTGCGCAGGCGGAGGCGAACCTGCCCCTGTTCAATCTTTAACTGGGTAATCCGACCATTATCAGCCGCATATTTCAAGGCCAGAACCCGCAGTAGGGTTTTTTCAGCCACGTTAATCAGGCCAATGCCAGTGTCTACCTCTAGGACAGCGCTGGATTGAGGGCCTGTAGAAATGCCCTCTCCCACGGCCTGCAACCGATCGCCCAAGCGGGCAGGACGCCCAACCGCCCCTTTCAAGTAATTGACTTGACCAGAGACTTTTCGGAGCACAATCCAGCGGTTGACCCGCACAGAAACAGGTTTTGTCCCAGCTAAAAGCATGCTTGAAGCAAGCAGGGCCATTGCTACCCCTGTAACTACCAGCAGTGGTCTGCCCCTCATAGATAAAATTTCTTCTGGGAACTGTAACACCAGTTATAGCAAAATCCGCTCCATCAGCCTATTCCCATGCCCTGGCCGATTCTCCTCTATCATCCTCCGATCGAACCCAATTTTTCCCCACCCAGGGGGATGGGAAATGACCACAGTCTCTATCTGAAGAGGGATTTTTAGGAGAAGACATCGGAGGGGTGTATGGACAGCACCACAATACGGGAATACATGGAGGCGTAGACTCCAGTGCAACTGATGGCGGCAATTTATGAGCACTGTAGACCATAATGAATTCCTGATTCAGCAAATTGCATGGGTTGAGCAGCGTGTCAGGCAATTGCAGGCTGATGCCCAACACCAACCTGCCCAGCAGCCACAATTGCTGCTGGAATGCCTGGAAGAACTCTGGAGTATGCTGGAGGAACTGCGCATCGCTGAGGAAGAACTCCAACGGCAAAATGAAGACCTGCTGCTGACCCAGCAGATGGCAGAATTTGAACGCCGCCGGTATCAGGACCTGTTTGAATTCGCCCCTGATGGGTATTTAGTCACTGACCTTTACGGCAAAATTCGAGAGGCTAATCAGGCGATCGTCCGGCTATTCTGCGCTGATTTGCCCTATTTGTTAGATAAGCCGTTGGTGATCTTTGTACCCGAGTCGAGCCGTCGAGATTTCCGCACCCTGCTAAATCAACTCCCAACCATCCATCGTCTTCAGGAATGGGAGTTACCCCTCTGCAACCAGGAAGGCACCCTTTTTCAGGCAGCAATCACGGTCGAAACGGTCCGCAATGAGTTTAGCAAAGCGACGGCTCTGCGCTGGCTGATCCGGGATGTGACAGTTCGGAAACAGACCGAGGCCAAGCTGCATCAGATACAATTCCAGAATCTCCAATTGGTAGAAGCCGATCGCCTGAAAGATCAGTTTGTGACTACCATCAGTCATGAACTTCGAACCCCCATTCACGTCATCATGGGATTTTCCGAATTACTCCTCGATGATCTGCAACAACAAGGAAATGCCCAACTCATCGCCATGGTGGAGAAAATCCTCCGCAGCAGCACACACCTGACGACGCTGATTGAAGAGATTCTGGACTTTTCCAAACTTCAGGCCTATGGGCTGAAGTTGCAGTTAGAGCGCTTTGAACTGGCTGATCTGGTTGCAGAAATCACGGAGGATATGCGTCCTCTGGCCATGCAAAAAACACTCAAATTTCAGACTCAGATGGACCCACCCTTGCTCTGGGTTTACCACGATCGCACCCGACTGCGCCAGATTCTCATGAATTTACTCTCTAACGCAATTAAATTTACTGATGTGGGCCAGGTGGATCTCACAATCCAGGCATTACCCCACGATCGGGTTTTATTCCAGGTCAGGGATACGGGTATTGGGATTGCCCCCATCCATCAGGCGCATATTTTTGAAGACTTCTGGCAGGCGGATCAATCCAACACCCGCCGCCATAACGGTACGGGGCTGGGCCTCTCGATTACCCGATCTCTGGTGACGCTCATGGCCGGTCAAATCCGTGTTGCCAGCACGATCGGGGCAGGAACGACCTTTCAGGTGGAACTTCCCCAACATATTCCTGCCATCTGAATACAAAGCATGGGCGAACTGGTAGTAAAGTCCGCCGAAATGTAGATTTTACGCTTCTGAGGATCTGATATATCTGCAGCACAGTAAGGCTACAGGTAGGCCGAGAAGTGGGGTATGTCCAGGTACAGTATAATTTCAATTGGGGCGTCTGCTGGCGGGGTAGAAGCATTGATTCAACTAGTCCAGCGCTTACCCTCTGACCTGGCTGCCTCCCTATTGGTGGTGTTGCATTTTCCACCAGATCGGGCCAGTGCACTCCCTCAGGTTTTGAGTCGGAACAGTGGCTTACCAGCTTCCCATCCCCAGGATGGGGAAGCCATTCAACCTAGCCATATCTATATCGCCCCCCCTGATCATCACCTGATCGTTGCTCCTGGCTGTCTCCACTTGAATCAGGATCCACCTGAAACAGGGCATCGACCGGCGATCGACCCCCTGTTTCGATCGGTAGCACGGGTGTACGGGCAGCAGGCCATCGGGGTAATTTTGTCGGGAACGCGGGAGGATGGGGCGGCGGGGTTAGCCCTGATCAAGTCCTGTGGGGGTGTTGCAATCGTTCAGCATCCGGCGGAAGCCCGCTTCATTGGGATGCCCCACCATGCGCTTCAGGCCACTCCTGTGGATTATGTGGGCAAGATTGTAGAGATAGCCACTGTTCTGACTAGCCTGGTTCAAGATCCGATCGGGGAGCAACCTGATCGGGGCGTAGAAGACAGCGCCGGGTGAACCCCAATTTCCAAACCATAAAAACTATTGAGCAAAGAGCCTAGGTTGACGGGGAGGGATGGTACGGTTAGGGGATGTCTCTTAGGAAACCTGTACCGTGGTTTGCTCTAACCAAGCTAGGAATGAGAATTAAATTAAAGGGCCAAACTCCGAAGTCCCCTCACCCAAATTTGGGAGAGGGTTGGGGGTGAGGGCTGAAGAAATCCAGGTTATTTAATCCACGATCCTTAGTAGGTGGTGAGCGGAGTATTGCGCGTGACCCATTCCATGGATAATCCAGCTTTTGAATCCCTGTTGGACTATGTGAAACGGAGTCGAGGATTTGACTTCACTGGTTACAAACGATCCAGCCTGATCCGGCGCATGAATAAACGCATGCAAACCGTTGGCATTGAAGGTTACAGCAACTATCTGGACTATCTGGAAGTACACCCGGAAGAATTCAACGCTCTGTTTAACACCCTGTTGATTAATGTCACTTGTTTTTTTCGCGATCGTCCAGCCTGGGATTACATCATCAGTGAGGTCATCCCCCGCATTGTTGCCCACAAAGAGAGGAGCGAGCCCATTCGGATCTGGAGTGCTGGTTGTGCATCAGGTGAAGAAGCTTATACCCTGGCAATTGCGATCTCAGAAGTGATTGGGATTGAGCAGTTCCGAGAACGGGTGAAAATTTATGCCACAGATATCGATGAGGAAGCCCTGAATCAGGCCCGTCAAGCCATGTATCAGGACAAAGATCTGATTGGATTGTTGCCCACTCAACTGGAGCAATTTTTTGAGCCCATCGAGAACTACCATATCTTCCGGAAAGACCTTCGTCGATCGGTGATCTTTGGTCGCCATGATCTGATTCAGGATGCTCCGATTTCGAAAATTGATCTGCTGGTTTGTCGCAATACCCTCATGTACTTCAATGCTGAGACTCAGAGCCGGATTCTGACCCGGTTTCACTTTGCTTTGCGGGATGGGGGCTTTTTGTTTCTGGGTAAAGCAGAAATGCTGTTAACCCATGCCAGTATCTTCACCCCAATGCATCTGAAATGCCGGGTATTCACCCGAGTTCCTAAACTGCATCTTCGCGATCGACTGTTCATTATGGCCCAAAGTGGGAATGAGGACGCAGCCAATCATCTCTCTAACCATATTCGTCTCCGGGAGGCTGCCTTCGACAGTGGCCCCTTTGCCCACATTGTGATGGATACCAATGGGCTCCTGACCCTGATCAATGAGCGGGCCCGCAATCTCTTTAATCTGACGCTCAGAGAGGTGGGTCGGCCCTTGCAAGACCTGCCAATTTCCTATCGCCCGGTCGAGTTACGCTCCCGCATTGAACAGGCTTGTGCTGAGCGACGCACCATTCATGTGCGGGATATTGTCTGGCAAACTGCCCATGGAGAAACGTCCCATCTGGATATGCAAATTTATCCTCTGCTCGATCTGGGCAACAATATCTTAGGGGTCAGCATCAATTTCACGGATGTCACTCGCTACAAGCGCCTGCAGGAGGAATTGGAGCACTCCAAGCAGGAACTGGAAATGGCCTATGAAGAACTGGAGACCACCAATGAAGAACTGCAGTCCAGCAATGAAGAACTGGAGACCACCAATGAAGAACTGCAGTCGAGTAATCAAGAACTGGAGACCACCAATGAAGAACTGCAGTCCAGCAATGAAGAATTGCAGACCGTGAATGAAGAATTGCAGCGGCGGAGTGAGGAACTGAATCAGGCGAATGCATTTCTGCAATCGATTCTCACCAGCTTGAAGGGGGGGGTCGTTGTGCTCGATCGAGATCTGTATGTTCAGGTCTGGAATCACAAAGCTGAAGAACTCTGGGGCCTGTGGAAAGAAGAGGCGTTGGGGAAAAATTTCCTCAATCTGGATATTGGCCTGCCTGTTGATCAACTGCAGCAGCCCATCCGGATGTGTCTGTCAGGGCTATCGAGTAGCGCTTCAGAGGGTGTGCTGACAGGAATCAACCGTCGGGGTCGGGTGATTCAATGCCGTGTCACCTGCACACCATTGATGGGTAGTCATGAGCAGGCCCGAGGCGTGATTCTGCTCATGGAACAACAGAGCAACGTAGAATCGTAAGTATTTAATAGACCTCAATTAGGATGGAGGGAGCGTCATGGCTGCCAAAAATATTCTGATATTAGTTGGAGACTTTGTGGAAGACTACGAGGTGATGGTGCCCTTTCAAGCGTTGCAAATGGTTGGGCACACGGTCCATGCCGTTTGCCCTGAAAAGCGAGCAGGCCAGAAAGTTCGGACTGCGATCCACGACTTCGAAGGAGATCAAACCTATAGTGAGAAACCAGGGCATACCTTCACCCTGAATGCGACTTTTGCTGAAGTTAACGTCGAAGCATACGATGCACTGGTGATTCCTGGTGGACGAGCCCCCGAATATATCCGGCTCAATCCTCAGGTGGTGAGTATGGTCCAGCACTTTGCCGCAGATGGCAAACCGATCGCAGCCATCTGCCACGGTGCTCAGTTACTGGCCGCAGCCGGGGTTCTGCAGGGGAAGCGCTGTGCGGCCTATCCCGCCTGTGGCCCTGAGGTGACTGCTGCAGGTGGCGAGTATGTCGATATTCCCATGGATGCGGCGATCGTGGACGAGAACCTGGTCACAGCCCCGGCCTGGCCAGCCCATCCCCGCTGGCTGGCTGAGTTCCTGCAGGTGTTAGGAACCCGGATTGAACACCTCGATCCGGCGATCTCCCTGTGATCCACCCCTGTGCAAGGCCCGTTTCACAATGAATGCGCCTGTTTTCCAAGGATGGATGATGGAGAGCATTCGGGGCATGTTCATCCACCCTGACATTTCTGTGAATGCTACCGGGCAATCTCACCTGACCAGGCCAGGGACTGGGTTTTCGATCGTCCCGCAAAAGAGCGGGTGATCGTCAGTTCCAGATCCACGACTGTCCCTGGTTCCCGCAAGTCAGGCGGAATTGGGAGTTTACCCAGGGCCAGGGAAAACCGATTGTAGTCCCGCGTCACTAGCTCAGCCGGGATTTTCCCGCTGTAGCCCACCTGATAATCGGAGGGCTGGCCAAACCGCTCCCGACCAACCGCCGATCGGGAAGCCGCCCGATAGGTGAGTTGAAATTCGGTCTGGATAATATCGGACTTGCCAGCCAGATCTACCAGGGCAAAGCTGAGACTGTCATCACGGCCTGAGAAATCTGCCACCTTCAGTTGAGTCACTTCACTCTGCCGCACCAGGTTGGTGACTGTATAGCGGGTGAGGCCATTCTGGGTAGAGGGTACGCCCTCCACCCAGATCTCCTCCGGGAAGGAAACTCGGACCTGCCGATCTTCTCCCAAAACCAGCGTGACGGGCTGGTTAGCAAAGTCAGCCGCCGATCGACGGGTGCTCCAGACCAGTTGGAACGCCCCTTCCACCCGTTCCACAAACTCCCGATATTCGTCAGCCACGATCGAACCAGGAGCTAGGAGAGCAGCCGCTCCCCGTAGAGTTTTCCAGCGGTTGAGGGAGAGGCCCACCGATCGGGTTTGCACCTCGGACAGGCTAACCTGGAGCGTTGGCCGATCCGGAAGCAGAGGCTCCTTCTGGCGGATCAGGGTCAACCGTCCCAGACTCCCCAGACGACCGTCTGGCCCATCATACCCTCGACTGCCGTCCCGACCATCATGACAGCGATAGCGTTGGGTGCTGCACTGGTAGTCTGAGCTACCAGGGGTACCCTTACAGGTCTTGATCTCCCAACTGCGTCGGGTGCACTGGCATCCCTGCCCACCATAGCCGCCCCTACCGCCTCGGCCAGCCTGTCCTCCCTGGGATCGCACATAAATACGCTGCAAATCAGCCGGATTGGTGTAGTAGACCGTGAGCGACCCACCATCCCCACCATCGCCGCCTCTGCCACCCCGGCCCCCATCTCCCCCATTGGGGGCGTACACTGTCCGGTCTACGTTGTAGGGCGTGGAATAACAGGTGGGACTGCGACCACTGGCCCCATCCTCTCCGTCCTGGCCATCACGACCGGAGAGGTCCAGATTAAAACTATTGCCATTGGTCACGATCGTCCGATCGTCCCCTCCCTGGCCAATTCTACCTTCCCGGCCATCGTAACCCCGTTCCCCGTCCCGATCCGTGCTGTAGGAACTGTCTGCCAGGAGCAAGAAGTCAGCGCAGCGACTGGAGGCAGCGGGTAGTGCCGAGACACTGGTCATTAAAAGCAGGCTGAACGGTAACAAGACTTTGAGAGCAGAATGCATAGAACCACAGAAACGCAAGGGTTTACACGTATGACTGACCCACAGAGAAAAAGGCTCCCAATCAGAAAGGGGATGACATTAATCGGTATACTGATCATGCTTTGTCATCAATCGTAATTTTGGGTATCGACCTCCGGACTTACATCTATCTCGATAGCCTGCAACCTCAGTATGCGGCCTATCTGGGCACAGTCGCCCCTGGGTTTTTGCCCTTACCAGGAGATTCCTCTCTTTGGGTCGAAATTTCTCCCGGCATTGAAATTAATCGAATCACAGATGTGGCCCTCAAGGCAACCTCTGTCAGACCAGGGCTGCAGATTGTAGAGCGCCTCTACGGTCTCCTGGAAATTCATGCGCGTAACCAGGGAGAGACCCGGACGGCGGGACAGGCCATTCTGGAGGCTTTGGGGGTGACGGAACGCGATCGGTTGAAACCCAGAATTATCTCCAGCCAGATTATTCGCAATCTGGATCCCCATCAGGCCCAGTTGATCAACCGGTCCCGGCGGGGGAATATGATTCTGGGAGGACAGACCCTGTACGTCTTCGAGGTAGAACCTGCCGCCTATGCAGCGTTGGCTGCGAATGAAGCTGAGAAGGCCGCCCGCATCAACATCCTAGATGTTCAAACCTTCGGCAGTTTTGGGCGGATGTATCTGGGCGGGGAAGAGCGGGAAATTCTGGCGGCATACCGGGCAGTCCTGGGGGCGATCGACGCCGTTTTTGGCCGTGAACAAGCCCCAGGTGGCAAAAAGGAGTAGGGAATCAGGGATGGCTAACCCAGAACATCTCAGGCGATTACAGGCCAGCACTGCAGATTGGGCCATCTGGCGGGCTGATCAGCCCCAGTCTCGGCCTGACTTGCGGCAAGCAGATCTGACCAGTCTCCAGCTCACAAACGCCGACCTGCGGGGAGCCGATCTCAGTCAGGCTGATTTGCGCCAGGCCAGCTTGATCGGAGCCGACCTGCGCGGGGCGGATCTGACCCAGGCAGATTTGAGTGGGGCGAATCTCATCGGCGCTGACCTGCGCGGAGCGAACCTGCGCGGGGCAGACTTGAGCGAGGCGAACCTACACCGCACCGATCTGAGCGATACGCTCCTGATGGGCGCGAACCTGAGTCAGGCGAATCTGAGTCAGGCCAATTTATTCCGGGCTGAACTCGATCGGGCAGACCTTTCCCGGGCAGACCTCCACAAGGCCAATCTCCTGGACGCCCATCTGGTTGGTGCGGATCTGTTTCGGGCCAATCTCAGGGAGGCCAAGTTGATTGAAACCGATCTCCGCTGGGCAGACCTCAGGAAGGCGAATCTACAGTGGGCTGTGGTAGCGGGGGCCAGGTTGCAGGCCGCAAATTTGCAGTGGGTAGACCTGAGCCAGACCGATCTGAGTGGCGCAATTCTGGTCCACCCAGATCCCACTGCAAGTTAGAGGACAGGCTCAGGAAATCAAGATATCCTGCCATTATCAGACATAAAATCAGGAGCAGGGCCGTGGTTCCTCTACGAGATGAAAACCCAACTCAGATTACCCCCTACGTCACCTACGGGCTGATTGTTCTCAATGTTCTGGTCTTTGTCTATGAGTTAACCCTGGCTCCACCAGCGCTTCAGGAGTTCTTTCAGACCTGGGCTGTGGTTCCCCGGCAGTTAAGTGCCACCCTCAATGGCCATCCCGTTGTGGCAGGCCCCCCGGAATGGCTCACCCTTTTCACCTCCCAATTCCTTCATGGCGGATTTCTCCACATTGCCGGTAACATGCTCTTCCTGTGGATTTTTGGCAACAATGTGGAAGACCGACTGGGCCATATCAAATACTTGATTTTCTATCTGGCCTGTGGGGCACTGGCAGCCCTGAGCCAATGGTTTTTCTCCATGAACTCCAGCATCGCGTCTCTGGGAGCCAGTGGGGCGATCGCGGGGGTCATGGGAGCTTACGTCCTCCGCTTTCCCAGAGCAGAGGTCCTGACCCTCCTCCCCCTGGGCTTGATCTGGACTACGGTGCGTGTGCCCGCTTTCTTCTTTCTGGGCTTCTGGTTCCTGCAGCAAGCCCTCTACGGGATTGCCAGTCTGCAAGTGCCTGCCAACATCGGCATGGAAGGCGGTGGGATTGCATACTGGGCCCATGCTGGAGGCTTTGTCTTTGGAGCTATCCTGGGACCCCTCCTGGGACTCTTCTCGGAAGATTCAACTTATGAGAGTTGAGTGTCGTGATCAGGGGACGATGATGGAGCCTCACTGGAAGTCGTGGATTGGAGATACTGGCTATCCACCAGGAACGCACCCCGATCGAAGCGAACACTCCAGTATCCACCGGGATGGCGGTTCAACACCACCCCTTCTTCACCCACATGCACCACATTGGGGGGCCGTAGCATGGGCATGGGATCGGCAGTCTTGAAATAAGACGGTTGAGAAATCAGTCGCACTCGGTCACCGATCGCAAATTCTTGAGCCATACAGCAGTTTTCAAATTAATAAACTGTGGAAGTGCAGGGGACATGCCCCCACACCCCTAGAGAGCATCCCAGTTTTGCAAGGTTGCCCACCCAAGGGGAAGCCGCTGCGCGTCTACATCCCCCAGCCCCTTCTCCCAAGAAGGGATTATGGGTACACAGTAGCCCTTTGGGGGAGAGGGATTTAGGGTGTAGCTTGCTTCCCGCAGGGTGGGCTACAAAAGTGGGATGTACTCCACCCCTACCTATTCCGGTGAAATTCGCGATGGATTCAGACTATGCTTCAATCTTGATCGAAAGAATTTTGTCCCCCTGCCGAATCGCATTGACCACAGCCATGTCTTCTGTTTTGCCAAAAGTGGTGTGCACTCCATCCAAATGGGGCTGGGGTGCATGGCAGATGAAAAACTGGCTGCCCCCAGTATCTCGACCCGCATGAGCCATGGAGAGGGTGCCAGCCAGATGTTTGTTGGAGTTGATTTCACACTTGATCGTGTAGCCAGGGCCACCCGTTCCAGTTCCTTTGGGGCATCCACCCTGGATCATAAAGTTGGGAATAACTCGGTGAAATGTGAGCCCATCGTAAAACCCTTTTTGAGCCAGGGTTACGAAATTTTTGACCGTGTTGGGGGCAGCCTGATCAAACAAGTCCAGGTTGATGATACCCTTGTCGGTTTCCATGATGGCGCGGGTCATAGGCTCTCCTTACAGCTATGAAGCAAATCTGTGTGAGTGGCACAGCTCTTTCTCAAAGATTATTGTAGGGGAGGAAGGGAAGTTGCACGTATTGAGATACTTTGTGGGAACGATTCAGATGCAAACTAAATCTCAGCTCTTACAGCCAGGAGTCCTGATCCAACCAGCTTTGGTGGGGTTGCTTCTGGGCATCCTGCTATTTCAGAGCAAACCCGCGATCGGGTTCAATCCGGATGATCTGCAAAAACTCCGAGCAACTAATATTTGTCAAAGCTGCGATTTGAAGGGGGCCAATCTGGTAGACCTGAATCTGTATCAGGCAGACCTGACCGGTGCCGATCTACGAGAGGCGAATCTGATCAGGGTTGATCTAACTCTGGCCAACCTGAGTCGGGCCGATTTGCGCGGGGCAAACCTGGTGAATGGAGTCACCCTCTATCAAGCTCGTTTGACGGAGGCCAACCTCGCAGGAGCCTATTTAATGGGAGCCAATCTGCGATCGGCCAATCTGGAAAAAGCAGATCTCATGGGAGCCAATCTTTATCGAGCTTTCTTGAATGGGGCGTTCCTGCAAGAGGCCAATTTGCAACAAGCAGACCTGCGGTTGGCTGATATGCGTGTGGTAAACCTGCGTCAGGCGAATCTGCGGGGGGCTAAACTGCAGGGAGTTTTGCTGGATGGAGCCTTTTTCGATCAGGACACCCGCTTTGATGTGGGTTTTGATGCGATCGGGATGGGTATGCAGGGCTATTAGTCATCCAGATCCAGCTCTGGGAAAACGGTCCCATCCGGCAGGATCGCACCAGCGAAATCTGCCTGGGTTAAGTCTGCACCCAGTAAATCTGCGCCTTTCAAATTGGCTCCTCGCAGGTTCGCACCCGTCAGGTTCGCATCCATTAACTCCGCCCCTGCCAGATTGGCATCGGTCAGAATCACCTTTTTCAGATTTGCTTTCCGCAGGCAGGCCCCGGTCAGGTTAGCACTGGACAGTGCCGCCTCACTCAAGTTCGCTTCACTGAGATCGGCTCCGGTCAGGTCTGCTCCGATTAAACTGGCTTGAAACAGGCTAGCTTTCCGAAGCAAGGCTTTAATCAGGTCACATCCGTTTAAATTGGCCTTCCCTAAACTGGCACTGATTAAGTTCGCATGGTTCAGATCAGCCAGAATCAACTTGGATTCCCTTAAGTCAATCAGCTTCAGGTTGGCACCTGTTAGACCTGCTTGAGACAGATCAAGTCCACAAAAGCTTCTTTTCCCCGTGGCATAGTTCTTTAAAAGTTCATGCACATCCATTTAGTTTCGAGATAGAAGACCCTTCATTCGAGCTTAATGATTAATTGTGAAGAATTTAGGGAGAGAGGGTAATATCGAATCCAGTTTGCCCCCTTCCCTGGGACACTGATCCTCGATTGATAGCCGGAGTCATTGAGATTGAGACGGGGTACCCCTCTGTGGGGGCAATGCTTCCACGCCTCCCTGCCCGCATGGGTTAGGGGATAGCCATAACTGGGCCAACCCACCTAGAACAAAAATACGGTAGTGCGTCAAACTGATGTGGGTCTGGTAGAGTAAGGAATCAACGATTCACCTACTCAAGCTATGGAATGTAAGCTCTGCGGTCATTCTAAGACTCACAAGCATGGCAAGATGCCGAATGGGCATCAACGCTACTTTTGCCTGGGGTGCCAACAAACCTTCTCAGAGAGTTTTGACACCCTCTACTACTACCGTCACGTCAGTCCAGAGCAAATTCAACAAGTCCTGCAAGCTCACAGTGAGGGCACCAGTTTACGAGGGATTAGTC